>NZ_JAMZBE010000019.1:0-36703 GCF_024158645.1 Halomonas sp. 707B3 | reverse complement strand
GCCTTGTTGCTCATGGGCGCCATTGCCTCTTGGTTGCCTGCGGCAAATGCCGCAAGGGTCTGTCAATAATTGCGGTGGCCGTGTTGTCGCACCAGTTCGGCGCTAGGCCACTTAGTCGTGTAGCGATTTGCTGAATAGCACCTAATCGGTTAGATAGGTTCACGCTATTATAGGCACCTTTGTACAACTTGTGGCTACTAGGTACAACCTTTGCTGTGTCCCTTTGGGTGTGGCCTCGCGTTAGCTTCCATTAGACCGACCGGCCTAATAATGCCTCTCCCAACTCGTCACCGGAGAGCCATGCATCCTCCACGCGGCTGCCACGAAAGCTGCCGCCGTATAGCCATAAACCGCGCTCGCTGTATAAGAATGACTGACTGCCCGCAGCGCTTTTGCCTGGGGAGGCGGCGCGCTGATCACCACATGATCGAAGTGGCCATACTGTTCAGTCGGCAACTTTGCTCGCAAAGGTGGGCGCGGTGGAGGGAGTGAAGGTTACACTTGCCGGTTCAGCCATAAATCCTCGCGAGTAAGGTAGTGCTCAACTAAATTTATTGTAGCAGTTATGTATAAGTATTGTACAATTAAGCGCTATGCAACGTGCGCGACGGTGCGGTGACCACTTTTTGATATCAACCATCTGATGGATCAGTCGTGGCGACTACGCTGGCGCAAGTGACGTCCAACGCCAAAGGAGTGACACCATGCGGGTATTAATTACCGGGGGAAGCGGCTTTGTAGGCCAACGGCTCTGCCAACAGCTCATTGCCCAGGGGCACGATGTACAGGTGGTATCTCGCACGCCCCACGACGTGCGGGGAAAACTACCCAAGGCATGCGATATCCGTGATAGTGCCCAAGCCTTTGTGGATACACCGCCGGATGCGTTGGTAAACCTAGCGGGGGAGTCCATCGCGGCAAAGCGCTGGAGCGCCGAGCAGAAAGAGCGGCTGATTCGTTCACGGGTGGAAAGTACTCAGCAGCTGATTGCGCTCTGTGAGCAGCTGGCGGCCAATGGTCAGCCCTTACCGAAAGTGATGGTGAGCGGTTCGGCCATGGGCTACTACGGTGATCAGGGCAGCAAAGTGGTGGATGAATCCACCACGCCCCATGACGAGTTCGCCCATCGGTTGTGCGCTCAGTGGGAAGCGGCGGCCAAGCCCGTGGAGACGATGGGCATCCGGCTGGCGATTCTGCGTATTGGGCTGGTGCTCGAAGCGGGGGGCGGTACACTGCAGAAAATGCTGCCGCCGTTCAAACTCGGCCTAGGCGGGCGATTTGGTGATGGTCAGCAGTTCATGCCCTGGATTCACCGGGATGACTTGGTAGCGGCGATTATGTTTCTGATCAACGAGCCGACCTTGTCAGGTGCCTTTAACGGCAGCGCACCGCATCCGGTGACCAACGCCGAATTCACCCAAGCGCTGGCCAAGCAGCTGCATCGTCCGGCCATGTTTCCGGTGCCCGCTTTTGTGCTGAAAGCGGGCTTTGGGGAGATGTCACAACTGCTGCTTACCGGTGCGGATATGCGCCCGGCGCGCTTGAGCGAGGCAGGCTTTCATTTCCAATACCCGACGCTGAAGCAAGCGCTGGCGGCGATTTTATAGCGCCACCAGCGGGTACTTGCCTAGTTCAAGCGTTCGGGTCGACGGTGATAATGACCCGTACGGAGTCAAGCCGCAGGCGGGTATTCTCAATCGCGCTGCTCAGTGCTTGGCGCTCCTGTTTCAGCGCTTCCAGCTCTTCGCTGCGTACTGCCGGATTGTGCTCTGCCAGCGCCGTCAGGCGGGCCAGCTCGGCATCCAGTTGGGCACGCATACGGGTTTCAGCGGCCTCAACAATGCTCGGCAGCTCCCGTTCGGCTTCGCCTTCCCCTTGGGTGAGGAGTTCGCGTAGCTGGTCATGGCGGCTTTTGATCAAGTCCCGTGCCAGCGACTTGTTCACCTTCTGCAGATTTTTGCCCAGCCCGGTGAAGGAGATCTTGCTGGTCAGGTTAGCCCCTGATTCATCCAACAGTACCCGCACGGCGGTGGGTGGCAAAAAGCGGTTCAGGTGCAGCGATTTGGGTGCCGGGCAGTGGGTGCGGAACACCAGTTCCGCCATTAAGCGCCCGCTGGGGATCGCTGGGTGGCGCAGCAGCGCCAGCGCCGTGTTGCCCATGGTGCCGTCGAGAATGCGGCCCATCATTTCGCGCAGCAGCGGGTGTTCCCAGGAGAGCCGCTGAACATCATCCCGCGCCAGCGCCTGAGTGCGGCTATAGGTGGCGGAAAAGCCCTCTTCGCCTTTTACCAGCCCCGGCAGGCCATCCAGCATATGCTGGCTGGGCTGAAGGTGGAGCAGGCCATTGCCGATCTCCTGGCTATCGACCCCGAAGATATCCAGCGCGCGCTCCACGTAGCGGGGCAGTGCCGGGTCCTCGTCCAGCTCGCGTACCGCCTCAATCACCTGCTGTGCTCGTGCTGGGCGGCAAGCATTAAGCTCCAGCAGGCGGTTGCGACCCGCATCCCGTTCGGACAGCTTGGCAGTGAACATCTCGCGCGTCTCTTCGATAATCTCGTCGAGCGCTTCATCGTCGAGCAGCGCCTCGGCCAGGGCATCGCCAAAGGCATCGAACAGGTCGCTGCCCACCCCATGGGGCGCGCTGAAGGCATCCATACCCTCGTGGTACCAACGCATCAGACGCTCGCTGGGGCTGCCGGTGAAGTTGGGCACGTGCAGCTCGATGGCGTGGCGCTGGCCGATCCGGTCAAGGCGGCCAATACGCTGCTCTAGCTGGTCGGGGTGCTGCGGCATGTCGAACATGACCAGGTGGCGGCAGAATTGGAAGTTACGCCCTTCGGAGCCAATCTCAGAACACACCAAGACCTGGCAGCCATCCTCTTCATCGGCAAACGCGGCGGCGGCTCGGTCGCGCTCGACGAGCGACAGCCCTTCGTGGAAGACCGGCGCATGGTAGCCGCCCAAGACCCGCAGGCCCTCCGCGAGCCCTTCGGCGGTTTCGCGATGGTGGGCAATGACCAGTACTTTGTCGTTGGCAAAGCCCGTCTCGCTGTCGTCGCTGAGTTTTTCCAGCAGCCAGTTGACGCGTGGGTCGATATGCCACCAGGACTCGGTGTTCAGCGGATCGTTGCTTAACTCGCGGTACATGGCGTCCGGGTAGATCAGTACGTCCGGGTGGTCCATGCCGGTTTCGATCAGCAGCTCGTCCAGGTAGTCGTCGTCGCGCTCCAGGCGGCGCAACACGCGGCGGTAAGCCGACGGCAGCTCCAACTCGGCCAAGTGCAGGCGGCGCTCAGGGAAGCCACCCACATGGCGGCGGCTGTTGCGGAACATCACGCGGCCGGTGCCATGGCGGTCTAACAGCGCATCGCGCAGCTGGACGCGGGCGGCGTCCTGCTGCTCAGGGCTTGCCTCTGGGTGGCACAGCGTGGCGAGCAGCGCTTGGCTATCTCGGTCGTCGGCTACGGCGGCGACGCGTTCACGGGCGCTCGCGGTCTGGGGCAGTTCCTCGAGAGCATCGATGGCCTCGGCCACCGCCACGTAGTGCTGCTCCTCCTCTTTGAAGCGCTCGATATCGTGGTAGCGCTCGGCATCCAGCAGGCGCAGGCGCGCGAAGTGGCTCTCCAGCCCCATCTGTTCTGGCGTGGCGGTGAGCAGCAGCAAGCCCGGGATCTCAGAGGCGAGCTGTTCCACGCACTGGTAGCCGGGGCCGCTGCTTTCTGGGCTCCAGTCCAGGTGATGCGCTTCATCGACAATCAGCAGGTCGAAGCGGCTGGCCAGGGCTTGGTCCTGGCGATGAATGTTGGCGAACAGCCAGCCTTGGCTGGCCAGCACGAGCTGGGCGCTCTCGAACGGGTTGGCGCTGCCGTGGGCTTGGCTCTGGTGCTCGTCCAGCAGTGTCACGTTTAGTGAGAAACGGCGCAGCAGCTCTACCAGCCACTGGTGGGTCAGGCTGTCGGGCACCAGAATCAGCGCGCGCTCTACCCGGCCTGCCAGCAGCAGGCGGTGGAGAATCAAGCCCGCCTCAATGGTTTTGCCCAGGCCTACCTCGTCGGCCAGCAGTACCCGCGGCGCATGGCGTCCGGCCACTTCGTCGGCGATATAGAGCTGGTGGGGAATGAGATCAATACGTGGCCCAGCAAAGCCCAGCGCGCTGTGCTGCTCAATGCGCTGATAGTGGTGCAGCGTACGAAAGCGCAGATCAAACCAGTCGTTACGGTCTACCTGACCGGTCAGCAGGCGGTCACGGGCTTGGTCAAACTGCATGGTGTCGGCCAGCTTCGCCTCAGGCAGTTCGCGCAGGTTGCCTTCGCTATCTTCACCAATGTAGGTGATCAGGCCGCGGGTCTCTTTGCTGTCATCAACGATCATCTGCCAGCCGTCGGCAGAGAGCACGCGGTCGCCGCTGCCGAACATGACGCGGGTGAGCGGTGCTTGGCGGGTGTTGTAGGTACGGGTTTCCTGGCTGGCACTGAACAAGATGGTAACGCTACGGGCGTCGCAGTTAAGCACGGTGCCGAGTCCAAGCTCAGCCTCGCCGTCGCTAATCCAGCGCTGGCCGGGAGAAAAATCGCTCATGATGCCTCGAGGAAGTCGTCAAAATCGGTCGTACGCCGCTGGGCAGGTCACCAGTGGCAAACAGGGCGGGGGATTCTAACGCAAAGCAACGGGGGTATTAAGGTCTATCGTGGTCAATCGCTTAACCAGCGCTCTAACTGTGCTCGAGTGAGCTCTCCCACATGGACGTCCAGCGTCTTGCCTGTCTGGTCAAATAGCACAGTAGTGGGGAGGCCTGGGGCTTGAAACTGGGCCATTAGGGTTTGCTGTGGGTCGCGCAACGGGTAGCGAAAGCTCAGCGACTGCTCGTCTAGGTAGCGTGCGATAGGTAGTAAGTCCTCGCCCTGATTGGCCACCACGACAGTAACGCCCTCGCGCTGGTCGGCCTCTTCCAGCAGCGGCATTTCACGCAGGCAGGGGGGACACCAGGTGGCCCATAAATTCACGATAATGAGCTCATCTTGATTCGTCAGCGAGGAGAGACTAACCGCGTTTCCATCGAGGTCTTCCAGGGTGACGTCGGGCAGTGATGCCACGGCAAATTGCTGGCCTAGCGGGGCCAGCGTGACCAGCACCAACCAGAGGCTAACGGCCCCTACCGTCATGGCGAGTCCGCCGATCATCGCCAGCAGACGTGCACGCAGTGTCCAGCCGGTCCACAGTAAACCGGCAAGTAGTCCACCCAGCGCGTGATAGCCCGGCTGCCACACTTTTAGGGCGTCGAGCGGGGTAGCGCTATAACTCTCCCAGTTAAGGGCCACAAACGCCACGCGTGCCCCCAGTAGCCACACCACCAGCAAGCCATTAAACCAACGGCCATGCTGCTTAGCGGGCAGCCCCAGCAGGTAGCGACTACTGACAAGCAGCAGCAGTGCACAGCCAAAGGCATAGAGGCGGGGTGTGGAAATCAGCAGTGGACCGAGAGCAATGGCATTCATAGTCGTTCCGATAAGCAGGTACACTGGGCCACCATACCATGCACGCTTCACATGACGGAGATGTCGATGCCGCAATCCTCTTTTGACACCCTGCGCGCCCTGGCCATAGGTACCCAGGCACTTGGCCTGGCGCTCATCATTACCCTCGAAACCGTCCTCGGCGACGCAGCACGCCCCTGGCAGGGCGGTGTGCTGGCCGCTATGGTGGCGTGTGCACTGGTCATTGCGCTGGTGCGTATGTACCGCAACAAGCGCCGCCAGAAGCGCTTGGCAGAGCGACTAGACGCGTCGGCGTCAGAAAACCACGAGTGTTAGAAACCGTTGCTTGTGTTTTTGGCGTGACGGTTCCAGATTAAGCCCGGCTTATTCATGAGGCCGACCTGATAACGAAGATAGCGAATGGTATTCTCTTGAAAATTCAGTGTGTTCCGCCAAGAACCTGAACCAAGAGAGCCATCCGCTATGGGTGAAAGCCTATCCATCTGGACGCCCTCATGCAACGGCGATGCACGCGGCATGACGCCCCTGGTCCAGGACCGGCCGTCTCAAGCCACGCTGTCGCGGCTGCTTGGACGGCCGCAATTGATTCCAAAGAGCTATAAGAAAGCGGGAAAATTCCAGCGTTTTGGCATTACTCAACAGCCACTCGCGCTGAAGATGCGAATCCTGATAAGCAATGCCAACAGCCAGTACCTTCAGACCGCTCAATCAGCGCCCTCGTGAATGAGGCGGGGTTAGCTTACTTTTTGCTAGCGCGCTTACGCTCGTTTTCGGTCAGGTGCTTCTTGCGCAGGCGGATGTGGCTGGGCGTGACTTCTACCAGCTCATCGGAGTCCAGGAACTCGATGGCTTGCTCAAGGGTAAACTTGATCGGCGGCGTTAGAACGATGTTCTCATCGTTACCGGTAGAGCGCATGTTATCGAGCTTTTTACCCTTGGTCGGGTTCACCACCATGTCGTTGGCACGGTTGTTAATACCGATCAGCATGCCCTCGTACACTTCGGTCGCGTGGTCGATGATGAGCTTGCCGCGCTCCTGAAGGGCGTACAGTGCGTAAGCCAGCGCTTTACCGCCTACCATAGACACCAGCACGCCGTTACGACGCTCGATAGACGCATCGGGCTTCAGCGGGCCGTAGTGGTCAAAACGGCTGGTCAGGATGCCGGTGCCGGAAGTTAGCGTCAGGAACTGGCCACGGAAACCGATCAAGCCACGCGCCGGGATAATGAAGTCCAAACGAACTCGGCCTTTACCATCCGGGTTCATGTTGGTCATCTCACCTTTACGGTAGCCAAGCTCTTCCATGATGGAGCCCTGGTGCTGTTCTTCACAGTCGATGATGACTTCTTCGTAGGGCTCTTGCTTAACACCGTCGATCTCTTTGATGATAACTTCCGGACGGCCAACGGCCAGCTCGAAGCCTTCACGACGCATGGTTTCGATCAGTACCGACAGGTGCAGTTCGCCACGGCCAGAGACTTTGAATTTCTCGGGTGTTTCGCCTTGCTCGACGCGCAGGGCGACGTTGTGAATCAGTTCCTGCTCCAGACGATCTTTGATGTTACGGCTGGTGACGAACTTGCCATCTTTACCCGCGAATGGCGAGTCGTTGACCTGGAAGGTCATAGAAACGGTCGGCTCATCAACAGACAGCGGCGGCAGCGCTTCAACGGCGCTCGGGTCACACAGAGTGTCCGAGATGGCCAGGTCTTCGATGCCTGTGATGCATACGATATCGCCAGCGGTGGCTTCGGTGGTTTGAACTCGCTCAAGGCCCATGTGGGTCATGACCTGACCGATTTTGCCTTTCCGAGTCGTACCATCAACACTGATGACTGAAATCTGCTGGTTAGGCTTCACAGAACCGCGCTTAATGCGGCCAAGACCGATAACGCCGACGTAGCTGTTGTAGTCCAGGGCAGAAATCTGCATCTGGAAGGGGCCATCAACTTCAACTTTCGGTGGCTCAACGATGTCCACAATCGCTTGGAACATCGGGTCCATGTTGTCGGCCAGCGCTTCCGGATCCATACCAGCAATACCGTTCAGCGCCGAGCAGTAGATAATCGGGAAATCGAGCTGTTCGTCAGTGGCACCCAGGTTGTCGAACAGATCAAAAATCTGGTCGATAACCCAATCAGGGCGTGCACCGGGGCGGTCGATTTTGTTAACCACCACGATCGGCTTCAGGCCCTGGGAGAAGGCTTTCTGGGTAACGAAGCGGGTTTGTGGCATCGGGCCGTCTACGGCGTCAACCAGCAGCAGAACCGAGTCCACCATGGACATAACACGCTCAACTTCGCCACCGAAGTCGGCGTGCCCAGGGGTGTCCACGATGTTGATGTGGTAGCCCGTACCATTACCATCCTGCCACTGAATAGCGGTGTTTTTGGCCAGGATGGTAATACCACGCTCCTTCTCCTGGTCATTAGAGTCCATGATACGCTCTTGGCCTTCGGCCTTACGGTCGAGCGTGCCGGACTGGCTTAACAGTTTGTCTACCAAGGTAGTTTTACCGTGGTCAACGTGGGCGATGATGGCAATGTTGCGAAGATTCTCGATCACGACGCGATCCTGCTGGAAAAATAGGGCGGCATTATAGGGTCTGGGGGCGGTCCACTACCAGCGCTGTCTTAAATAAAGCAGCAAGTCAATAACCTAAACGCGGCAGTTTTCGCTGTTGTGACGCTTCCGTTAAGATAGGCGTTTTCCCAGTTGGGGCAAGCACATGACCATCGGTAACCTGATGCGTTTGTTGAGCGATGGCGAAGTTCATTCCGGTGAACAATTAGGCGAAGCGCTGGGCGTTTCCCGAGCCGCCGTGTGGAAACAGCTAAAAAAATTAGAAGCGCTGGGCGTGGAGCTGGTCGCCGTGAAAGGGCGTGGCTACCGGTTGGCACATCCGTTGGAACCGCTAGACGGTGCCAAAATCGTCGAGCGGCTGCCTGCCGATGCTCGCCACTTGTTGGCACGCTTATTTGTTGAAGATCAGCTTCCTTCAAGTAACGAGTACCTGCGCGAGCGCTTTTCACAGGGGGCCGGGCATGGCGAGGTGTGCTTCGTCGAGCTGCAAACTGCCGGGCGCGGTCGCCGTGGACGAGTGTGGTCGACCCCCTGGGGGCAGAGCCTAATGGTGTCGACAGGCTGGCGCTTTGAGTCAGGCATTAATGCCCTGGAGGGGTTAAGCCTAGCAGTCGGCGTGGTGGTCTCTCAGGTGCTTGAGCAGTATGGCGTATCGCCCAAGCTAAAGTGGCCTAACGATGTACTGCTGGCCGAGAAAGGTGATGAGTTAGGTAAGTTGGCTGGTATTTTGATTGAAGTGACCGGTGATGCGGCAGGCCCTTGTGAAGTAGTGATTGGCATGGGCATGAACCTGTCGTTACCGGATAGCTTGCGGGCCACCATTGACCAGCCGGTGGCGGCGCTGTTTGATGCCAAGGCAGGTATTTCCCGCAACCAGTTGGCTGCCGATATGGTGTCGGGGCTGTTGGGTATGCTGGCGGGCTTTGAAAACAGTGGCTTTGCGCCTTGGCTTGATGCGTGGAATCAGCGCCATGCTTATGCAGGCCTACCCATCCGAGTGATTCAAGGTGAGCGCTCAAGCGATGCTGTGGCGGGAGATGTGGATGAGAGTGGTAACCTGTGGGTTACTGAAAACGGTCACTCGCGACGCCTATCGGGCGGTGAGATCAGCGTACGTAGGCGCTTATGATTTTGGATTTGGATATCGGCAACACGCTGTCGAAATGGCGGCTTAAAGATGCCGAGAGCAGTGAGATCCGCTCGCGAGGTGCCGTGTGGACACGGGAAGAGTGGCGCCCGGGGGCGGATATTCCCGACCTGGATGTCGTCGAAGCCGTGCGGATATCCAGTGTGGCCAGGGCTGCTGTGCTGGATGAGACTGTGACGTTGCTACGCCGTCAGGTGCGTCACGTTTATGTGGCGCGCTCAACGCCAGAAGCGCTCGGCGTGGTCAATGGTTATGAAGAGCCGGGCCGGTTGGGCGTTGACCGCTGGATGGGAGCGCTGGCGGGCTACCAGCTGGCGGGTGGTTGCTGCGCGGTGGATTGCGGTAGCGCCATTACCATTGACTTCGTACTACCTGGCGGTGTGCACCTGGGTGGTTTCATTATTCCCGGCCTGCGGCTCATGAAAGAGAGTCTGAAGCTAGGAACGCGCAACGTCGCCATCGACCCGGAAAGCGAAGCCGATGCATTGCTAGAGCCAGGGCGGCGCACGGTGGATGCTGTGAATCACGGTATCTATATGGCAGCCGTCAGTGCGATTAACCGTATCTATAGCGAAGTGTGTGACCAGCAGGGGGTGGCGCTACCAGTGCTGCTCACCGGTGGTGATGCCAGAGTCGTTTCCCGCGGTGTGCAGGTGCCCCATGCGGTATGGCCCGATATGGTATATGGCGGGCTTGAGGCCAGTTTTCCGCTCACCTTTGCCGAACGGGCGGGCAAGATGTCAGGTGCTCCTCGGGTTCCAGAACCGGTATCATTAGAAAAAATTCGCGCAGGCCTTGCATTCTCGATGCTGCTTTGACAGAATGCAGCGCGTTCCAGAGCGGAAGCTGCGCTTAAGAAGGCGTTGCATCCAGCAGGCTTTGATAAATAAAGAGTTTGCAGGCTTGACACCGTTTTGGAGGCTGGCATAATGTGCCGCCACAGCTGGAGAGGTTCCCGAGTGGCCAAAGGGAGCAGACTGTAAATCTGCCGCGAAAGCTTCGAAGGTTCGAATCCTTCCCTCTCCACCAGATTTATCAAGCGCTGATTTAATCAGAGTTTGGGAATGAAAAGCCGGTAAGCGGGCATTAGCTACTGTTTCTCGTGCAACGGATTGTCATTCTATAGGCAAGTTCGGCGGGCGTAGTTCAATGGTAGAACCTCAGCCTTCCAAGCTGATGGTGCGGGTTCGATTCCCGCCGCCCGCTCCAGTTTGATGTGTTTTGGCTCATGTAGCTCAGGGGTAGAGCACACCCTTGGTAAGGGTGAGGTCGACGGTTCAATTCCGTCCATGAGCTCCATATTGCGGAAAAAGCGAGCGAAGCTCGCTTTTTTTGTCTCTGCCCTTCGGTGGTTTGGGAAGGGTAAAAGTAAGGGTTGTCAGGCGGAGGTTTCTCCGCTATTATGGCGCCCGCTGTTGCGTAGGCGTTTGCTTGCGTGCATGACGATACAGGCCAGTAGCTCAATTGGCAGAGCAGCGGTCTCCAAAACCGCAGGTTGGGGGTTCGATTCCCTCCTGGCCTGCCAACCTTCCCCAGGTTGGTATGTCTTTTCTAGAATTCCTTTGTCGCTCGCTGCACCCTTAGGAGTCTCGTTTTTATGAAGCCTAGTTCCGTAAAACATGGCGCAGAGGTGCAACAGGCGCGCCATGACGGGCTCAAGTGGGCGGCGGTTGTGGCGCTGCTTGTCGTTGCAGTCGTTGGTAATACCTATTTCGCCGATATTGGCCTGCTCTACCGCGTCTTGGGTGTGGTGGTGTTGTGTGCGCTTGCTGGTTTGATCGCCTTAACAACCACAAAAGGTCGCGATTTAGTTGAGCTTGCCATAAGCGCCAAGAAAGAGATTCAGCGCGTTGTATGGCCGACCCGTCCTGAAACCATTCAGACAACCGCCATTGTGCTGGTAGCTGTGTTGGTGGTGGGTCTGATGCTGTGGTTGATCGATACTCTTCTTGGCTGGGCGATGTCCGGCGTCATTGGTTAGGAGCATTCATGTCCAAACGTTGGTACGTCGTCCACGCTTATTCCGGCTTTGAAAAGCATGTCATGCGCTCGCTTATCGAGCGTGTGAAGATGTATGGCATGGAAGATCGCTTTGGCGAGATCCTGGTGCCGACGGAAGAAGTGGTTGAAATGCGCGACGGTAAGCGCCGTAAGAGTGAGCGCAAATTCTATCCCGGCTACGTTCTTGTCGAGATGGAAATGGTAGACGAAACCTGGCACCTGGTGAATGAAACGCCACGCGTCATGGGATTTATTGGTGGTACCAAAGAGAAACCCGCCGCGATTACTACCCGCGAAGCCGAAGCAATTCTGCGTCGTGTGAAAGATGGTACCGACAAGCCGCGGCCCAAAACTATGTTTGAGCCGGGTCAGTCTGTCCGCGTTATTGATGGTCCGTTTGCTGATTTCAACGGTGTCGTTGAAGAAGTGAACTACGACAAGAGCCGCCTGCAGGTCAGCGTACTGATCTTTGGGCGTGCGACGCCTGTTGAGCTTGAATTCTCTCAGGTAGAAAAAGAGTAAGTTCATAATATTGCAGGGTGGTGCGCAGTGCGTGCCACTCTGGATTCATGTAAAGCAGCCCAGCGCTGCTTTACGCGTACCGGGGAGCCGTCAGGCGCTATCACCCAACTGGAGTATTTACCATGGCCAAGAAAGTACAGGCTTACATCAAACTGCAGGTTGCTGCAGGTAAAGCCAACCCGAGTCCGCCCGTAGGCCCCGCGCTGGGTCAGCACGGTGTGAACATCATGGAATTCTGTAAGGCGTTTAACGCTGCCACTCAAGAAATTGAGCCAGGTTTGCCGACGCCTGTCGTGATCACTGTCTACTCTGACCGTAGCTTCACGTTCGTCACCAAGACACCGCCGGCTGCCGTTCTGCTGAAAAAAGCAGCGGGCATCAAGTCTGGTTCTGGTGAGCCGAACAAGAAGAAGGTTGGTACCGTGACTCGCGAGCAGCTCGAAGAGATCGCTAAGACCAAAGAGCCGGATATGACGGCTGCTGATCTCGACGCCGCGGTGCGCACCATCGCTGGCAGCGCTCGTAGCATGGGCTTAAACGTGGAGGGTCTCTGATCATGGCTAAACTGTCTAAGCGCGCGAAAGTTATTCGCGAGAAAGTAGACCCGAGCAAAGCATACTCTTTGGAAGAAGCCGTTGCGCTGCTTTCTGAGCTGTCTACTGTTAAGTTCAACGAGTCTCTTGACGTTGCGATCAACCTTGGCGTTGACCCGCGTAAATCTGACCAAGTTGTACGTGGCGCCACCGTTATGCCTAACGGTACTGGCAAAGACGTACGCGTAGCGGTCTTCACCCAAGGTGCTAACGCCGATGCTGCTAAAGAAGCAGGCGCTGACATCGTGGGTATGGACGAGCTGGCTGAGCAGGTCAAGAAAGGCGTGATGGACTTCGACGTGGTTATCGCCTCTCCGGATGCGATGCGCGTTGTAGGTCAGCTGGGCCAGATTCTTGGTCCGCGCGGCCTGATGCCGAACCCGAAAGTTGGCACCGTAACGCCTGACGTGGCGACTGCGGTCAAGAACGCCAAAGCGGGTCAGGTACGTTTCCGTACCGACAAAAACGGTATTATCCACACCACGCTGGGTAAAGTTAATTTTGAAGCGACCGCTGTTCAGGGCAACCTGGAAGCGCTGGTTGCCGACCTGAAGAAGCTCAAGCCGAGCTCCTCTAAAGGTATCTACTTTAAGAAGATTACCCTGTCCTCTACCATGGGCCCGGGTTTGACTATCGACCACTCTGCGCTGGTATAAGCGAGTTGTCGGCAGGTTTTTAGTAAGAACCGAGCAAGAACTTTGCGGTCCCTCGTTTGGTGTTATGCCAAGCGAGGCGCCGTCAAAGACCGCAGGTGCCGCCTTGTCTTTTGAAGATTGGGCGGCTTAATCGCCCTAGAGCGCCTGCGCAGATGGTGTGGCCGCCAGTTGGTTAACGCTTTTCGCAAGCCGCTTTCTGGTGAGCACCATCCCCTAAGGCTTCCAGGGTTAGCAGTCATAACCTGGAAGAGATGGTAACCACCGGAGCCTTTTATGGGTTCCGGCACGAAGGAGTGATCACTGTGCCACTAGCACTTGAAGGCAAGAAAGCGATTGTTGCCGAGGTCAGTGAAGCGGCCAAGGGCGCACTCTCCGTCGTAGTTGCCGATTCTCGCGGCGTCACGGTTGGTAAAATGACCGATCTGCGTAAGCAGGCGCGTGAGAACGGTGTAGAGCTTCGTGTTGTTCGTAACACGCTGGCTCGCCGCGCACTCGAAGGCACTCAGTGGGAGTGTCTGAACGAGAGCTTTGTTGGTCCTACTCTGTTGGCTTTCTCTACTGAACACCCGGGCGCTGCTGCTCGTCTGTTCAAAGAGTTCGCTAAAGACGAGAAGAACTTCGAAGTTAAGGCGTTGGCCTACGAAGGTGAGCTGATTCCGGCTGCTGACATCGATCGTCTGGCAACCCTGCCGACTTACGACGAGGCAATTGCCAAGTTGATGTCGGTAATGAAAGAAGCCTCCGCTGGCAAGCTGGTTCGTACTCTGGCCGCCCTGCGCGACCAGAAGCAAGAAGCAGAAGCTGCCTAAGCAGCGTTTCTTGCAGGCGGCGTGAGCGATGTGATCGATACGCTGCCTGAGCCGAGCAATGAACCCCGAGCTCTCGGCCGACCGAGACTCCCGCAAAGTTAGGAATGAAACAATGGCACTGACCAAAGACGATATCATCAATGCTGTAGCCGACATGTCCGTAATGGAAGTTGTCGAGCTGATCGAAGCGATGGAAGAGAAATTCGGCGTTTCTGCAGCGGCAGCCGTTATGGCTGGCCCGGCTGCTGGCGGCGAAGCAGCTGCTGAAGAGCAGACTGAATTTGACCTGGTACTGGCTTCTGCTGGTGACAAGAAAGTTAACGTCATCAAAGCTGTTCGTGAAATCACCGGTCTTGGCCTGAAAGAAGCCAAAGGTGCCGTTGACGGCGCGCCGGCGACCATCAAAGAAGCGATGTCTAAAGACGACGCTGAAGCAGCTAAGAAGAAGCTGGAAGAAGCGGGCGCAACCGTCGAGCTCAAGTAATACTTGTGCTGATGGCTTTACGCGCTGCGTAAGCTTCCACGGCTGGCGGCGGGCTATCCCGCTGCCGGCCTTTTTCTGTTGTAGTATGCTGCAAGGCAACAGCAGAAGCGCTGCGGTAAAAAGCAGCAAAACAGTAAGACCGTTGTTGTGAAGCGTACGTTGTTGTAACGCGTAAGTTGTGAAGCGCGAGTGATGCTAGCAAGCGACAGCAAAGCGCGAACAGCACTACTGTAACACTGTTATCTATCAAGATTTTTGACGGCGAGCTACCGATTTAGGAGCTTGCTGTCTGCGTCTGAAACGCCCGCGGGGCAGATGACCACGCATCGGTCACCCATGGTGAACAAGCTGGGGAATACAGATGGCTTACTCATATACTGAGAAAAAACGCATCCGCAAGGATTTCGGCAAACTGCCCCAAGTGATGGATGTGCCTTACTTGCTGGCCATCCAGCTTGATTCCTACTACGACTTTCTCCAGCAGGATCGTTCGCCCGACGAGCGCCACGAGGTTGGCTTGCACGCGGCGTTCAAGTCCGTGTTCCCGATCGAGAGCTTCTCCGGCAATGCGGCCCTGGAATACGTCAGCTACCGCTTCGGTACGCCAGCGTTCGATGTCAAAGAGTGTCAGCTGCGTGGCGTGACCTATTCCGCTCCGCTGCGCGTCAAGGTTCGCTTGATCATCTATGATCGCGACTCTTCGAACAAGGCAATCAAGGATATCAAAGAGCAGGAAGTCTACATGGGGGAAATCCCCCTGATGACCGAGAACGGTACCTTTGTCATTAACGGTACTGAGCGGGTTATCGTTTCCCAGCTCCACCGCTCGCCCGGTGTGTTCTTTGATCACGACAAAGGTAAGAGCCACTCCTCTGGTAAGTTGCTCTACTCTGCTCGCGTGATTCCTTACCGTGGCTCTTGGCTGGACTTCGAGTTCGACCCGAAAGACAACGTCTTTGTACGTATTGACCGTCGCCGCAAACTGCCGGCCTCGGTACTGATGCGTGCGCTGGGTATGAGCACCGAAGAGATCCTGGCTGAGTTCTTCGAAACCAGCAAATTCCACATTGAGAAGACCGGCTTTTCTGTGGAGCTGGTACCGTCACGCCTGCGCGGTGAAACCGCGACCTTCGACATCAAGGATGGCGAAGGCGACGTGATTGTGGAAGAGGGCCGCCGGATTACCCAGAAGCACATTCGTCAGCTGGAAAAAACTGGCCTTGAGCGTCTGGAAGTGCCGATGGAGTACCTGTTCGGCAAAACGCTGGCCAAAGATCAGATCGATACCAAAACCGGTGAGCTGATCTGCCCGTGTAATACGGAAATCACTCCGGAAGTCCTTGAGCGTATGGCTCAGGGCGGTATCACGCATATCGAAACCCTCTATACCAACGACCTCGACTGCGGTTCGTTCATTTCCGATACCCTGAAACTGGATACCACCGGTTCTCAGCTGGAAGCGTTGGTAGAGATTTACCGCATGATGCGCCCAGGCGAGCCGCCTACCAAAGAGGCTGCCGAGACGCTGTTCCATAACCTGTTCTTCACCGAAGACCGCTACGACCTGTCGGGCGTTGGTCGGATGAAGTTCAATCGTCGCCTGCGTCGTGAAAGCGACACCGGCTCCGGCGTGCTGGATCGCAAGGACATCCTCGATGTGCTGCGCGAGCTGATCAATATTCGTAACGGCTTCGGCGACGTGGACGATATCGATCACCTGGGTAACCGCCGTATTCGCTGCGTTGGCGAAATGGCCGAGAACCAGTTCCGTGTAGGCCTGGTGCGCGTTGAGCGCGCGGTGAAAGAGCGTCTTTCCATGGCGGAAAGCGAAGGTCTGATGCCGCAAGACCTGATCAACGCCAAGCCCGTAGCGGCGGCGGTGAAAGAGTTCTTCGGTTCTAGCCAGCTTTCTCAGTTTATGGACCAGAACAACCCGCTGTCTGAGGTGACTCACAAGCGTCGTGTGTCTGCACTCGGCCCGGGTGGTCTGACCCGTGAGCGTGCAGGCTTCGAAGTACGTGACGTTCACGCTACGCACTACGGCCGCCTGTGCCCGATCGAAACGCCGGAAGGCCCGAACATCGGTCTGATCAACTCGCTGGCAACGTACAGTCATACCAATAGCTACGGCTTCTTGGAAACACCGTACCGCAAAGTGAATGCCTGTCAGGTCACTGACGATATCGTGCACCTGTCAGCGATTGAGGAAGGTGACTTTGTTATCGCCCAGGCGTCTGCGGCGGTTGACGAGTCCGGCAAGCTGATTGATGACCTGGTACAGGTACGCCACCGCGGTGAGACCACCTTTATGCGTCCTGAGCAAGTGACGCTGATGGATGTATCTCCGCGTCAGGTCGTATCGGTCGCGGCGGCACTGATCCCGTTCCTTGAGCACGATGATGCTAACCGCGCCTTGATGGGTGCGAACATGCAGCGTCAGGCCGTTCCGACCCTGCGTGCTGATAAGCCGCTGGTAGGTACCGGCATGGAGCGTTTCGTTGCCCGTGACTCCGGCGTCTGTGCCGTGGCGCGTCGTGGCGGCGTGATCGACTCCGTCGATGCGCGTCGTGTCGTGGTTCGGGTGAACGAAGATGAAATCATCGGCGGTGAAGCTGGCGTTGATATCTACAACCTGACCAAGTACACCCGTTCTAACCAGAACACCTGTATGAACCAGCGCCCCATCGTGCGTCCTGGCGACAGCGTTGCACGTGGTGACATTCTGGCCGATGGCCCGTCTGTCGACATGGGCGACCTGGCGCTTGGCCAGAACATGCGCATCGCGTTCATGCCCTGGAACGGTTACAACTTCGAGGACTCCATCCTGCTGTCAGAGCGGGTTGTTCAAGAAGACCGTTTCACCACGATCCACATTCAGGAACTGACCTGTGTGTCTCGCGACACCAAGTTAGGGCCGGAAGAGATCACCTCCGATATTCCCAACGTCGGTGAGTCCGCGCTGGGTAAACTGGACGAGGCGGGCGTTGTTTACATTGGTGCTGAAGTTGGTCCCGGTGACATTCTGGTCGGTAAGGTAACGCCCAAAGGCGAAACCCAGCTGACGCCAGAAGAGAAACTGCTACGCGCCATCTTTGGTGAAAAAGCGTCTGACGTAAAAGATACCTCCTTGCGTGCCCCGACCGGCATGAAAGGTACGGTTATCGACGTTCAAGTATTTACCCGTGACGGCGTTGAAAAAGACTCCCGCGCACTCTCCATCGAGCAGATGCAGCTGGACGAAGTGCGTAAAGATCTTCAGGAAACCTACCGTATTGCCGAAGACGCTACTTTTGAGCGTCTGAAGCGTACGCTGGATGGCCAAGCGGTTAATGGCGGCCCGAACCTGAAGAAAGGCGACGTGCTGGACGAGGATTATCTCGACGAGCTGCCGCGTCAGCAGTGGTTCAAACTGCGCATGCAGGATGAAGCCTACAACGAACTGCTGGCCCAGGCTGATGAGCAGCTCGAGAACCGCCGTAAAGAGATGGACGAGCGTTTCGAAGATAAGAAGCGCAAGCTGACCCAGGGCGACGACCTCGCACCGGGCGTGCTGAAAATCGTCAAAGTCTATATGGCGGTCAAGCGTCGCATTCAGCCCGGTGACAAGATGGCCGGTCGTCACGGTAACAAAGGTGTTATCTCCGCGATCATGCCCATCGAAGACATGCCGTTCGACGAGAAGGGCGAGCCGGTCGACGTGGTGCTGAACCCGCTGGGCGTACCGTCGCGTATGAACGTCGGTCAGATCCTGGAAACCCACCTGGGTATGGCGGCACGTGGTCTCGGGGTCAAGATTGACGCCATGCTGCGTGATGCTCGTGGCCAGCAGGTTGCTGAAATTCGCGACTTCCTGGGTCAGGTGTATAACACGCCGGGTACCCGCGTTGAGGATATCGACTCGCTGACCGATGACGAAGTCATCGCGCTGGCGAAGAACCTCAAAGGCGGTGTGCCGATGGCCACGCCGGTGTTTGACGGTGCCAAAGAGCACGAAATCAAGCATCTGCTGAAGCTGGCGGACATTCCTGAGTCTGGCCAAATGGCGCTGTACGATGGCCGTACTGGCGACGCGTTTGACCGTCCGGTCACCGTTGGCTACATGTACATGCTGAAGCTTAACCACTTGGTAGACGACAAGATGCACGCGCGTTCTACCGGTTCTTACTCGCTTGTTACGCAGCAGCCGCTGGGTGGTAAGGCGCAGTTCGGTGGTCAGCGCTTCGGTGAGATGGAAGTGTGGGCGTTGGAAGCATACGGCGCCGCGTACACGCTACAAGAGATGCTCACCGTCAAGTCGGACGACGTCGAAGGCCGCACCAAGATGTATAAAAACATCGTGGATGGCGACCACACCATGCAGGCAGGCATGCCGGAATCCTTCAACGTACTCGTGAAGGAAATCCGCTCGCTGGGCATCGATATCGAGTTAGAGAGCTAGGAGCCGTCATATGAAAGATTTGGTGAAAGTACTCAAATCGCAGTCTCAGTCCGAAGAGTTCGACGCGATCAAGATTACCCTCGCGTCGCCGGACATGATTCGCTCCTGGTCGTTTGGCGAGGTGAAGAAGCCTGAGACCATCAACTACCGTACCTTTAAACCGGAGCGGGACGGTCTGTTCTGCGCCAAGATTTTTGGTCCGGTCAAAGACTACGAGTGCTTGTGCGGCAAATATAAGCGCATGAAGCACCGCGGTATCATCTGTGAGAAGTGTGGCGTTGAAGTCACCAAGGCTGCCGTGCGCCGTGAGCGCATGGGCCATATCGAGCTGGCATCGCCGGTCGCTCACATTTGGTTCCTGAAGTCACTGCCGTCGCGTATCGGTATGTTCCTCGATATGACCCTGCGTGATATCGAGCGCGTGCTGTACTTTGAAAGCTTTGTCGTTATCGACCCAGGCATGACCACGCTGGAGCGTGGTCAGCTGTTGAACGACGAGCAGTACTTCGAAGCGCTGGAAGAGTTCGGCGACGACTTCGACGCCCGTATGGGTGCCGAAGCCGTTCAAGAGCTGCTGAAAGACATCGATCTGGAAGAAGAGATTAACCACCTGCGTGAAGAAATTCCGCAGACGAACTCTGAAACCAAGATCAAGAAGCTGTCTAAGCGCCTGAAGCTGCTAGAAGCGTTCTACCACTCCGGCAACGCGCCGGCGTGGATGGTCATGGAAGTACTGCCTGTGCTGCCGCCGGACCTGCGTCCGCTGGTACCGCTGGATGGCGGCCGCTTCGCGACCTCGGATCTCAACGACCTTTACCGTCGGGTGATCAACCGTAACAACCGTCTGAAGCGTCTGCTGGATCTGAATGCGCCGGATATCATCGTGCGCAACGAGAAGCGGATGCTGCAGGAAGCGGTCGACGCACTGCTGGATAACGGCCGCCGTGGCCGTGCGATTACCGGCTCTAACAAGCGCCCGCTGAAATCGCTTGCCGATATGATCAAAGGTAAGCAGGGTCGTTTCCGTCAGAACTTGTTGGGTAAGCGCGTAGACTACTCAGGCCGTTCGGTCATCACCGTCGGTCCGACCCTGCGTCTGCACCAGTGTGGTCTGCCGAAGAAAATGGCGCTCGAGCTGTTCAAGCCGTTCATCTACTCCAAGCTTCAATCGCTGGGCCATGCGTCCACGATCAAAGCGGCGAAGAAGATGGTTGAACGTGAACTGCCGGAAGTGTGGGACATCCTGGCCGACGTTATCCGCGAACACCCGGTACTGCTTAACCGTGCGCCGACGCTGCACCGTTTGGGCATCCAGGCGTTCGAGCCGCTGCTGATCGAAGGTAAGGCGATCCAGCTGCACCCGCTGGTGTGTGCGGCCTACAACGCCGACTTTGACGGTGACCAGATGGCGGTCCACGTACCGCTGACCCTGGAAGCACAGCTCGAAGCACGTGCGCTGATGATGGCGACCAACAACGTGCTGTCGCCTGCCAACGGCGAGCCGATCATCGTCCCGTCGCAGGACGTTGTTCTGGGTCTATACTACATGACCCGCGAAAAGATCAACGCCAAAGGCGAGGGCATGGTGTTCTCTGGCCTCAATGAGGTGGAGCGCGCGTTTGGTACACATTCGGTCTCACTACACGCCCGCGTGAAAGTGCGTCTTGATGAAGTCGATGTCGAAGAAGAGACCGGTGAGCGTAGTTTCCACCGTCGCATTTACGACACCACCGTGGGCCGTGCGCTGCTGTTCCGCATTCTGCCGGAAGGCGTGCCGTTCGCGCTGATTGATCAGCCGATGAAGAAGAAGGCGATCTCCAGCCTGATTAACGAAGTGTATCGTCGTGCTGGCCTTAAGCCGACCGTCATCTTCGCTGACCAACTGATGTATACCGGTTTCCGTCTCGCGACGTGGTCCGGTGCCTCTATCGGTGTTAACGACTTCGTTATCCCCGATGCCAAAACCGAGATCGTTGACGCCGCCGAAGCGGAAGTTAAAGAGATTGAAGATCAGTTCTCTTCTGGTCTGGTAACGGCGGGTGAGAAGTACAACAAGGTTATCGATATCTGGTCCAAGGCGAACGATAAAGTTGCCAAGGCGATGATGGTCGGTATCTCGAAGGAGACGGTCGTTGATCGTGACGGTAATGAAGTTGAGCAAGACTCCTTCAATAGCGTCTTCATCATGGCCGACTCCGGTGCTCGTGGTAGTGCTGCCCAGATTCGTCAGCTGGCGGGTATGCGTGGCTTGATGGCCAAGCCGGATGGCTCGATCATCGAAACGCCGATCGTGGCTAACTTCCGTGAAGGTCTGAACGTACTTCAGTACTTCATCTCGACCCACGGCGCGCGTAAAGGTCTGGCGGATACGGCCCTGAAAACGGCCAACTCCGGTTACCTGACTCGTCGTCTGGTGGACGTTGCTCAGGACTTGGTCATTACCGAGACCGACTGTGGCACTGAAAATGGCCTGACACTGCACCCGATCATCGAGGGTGGTGACATCATCGTACCGCTGTCTCAGCGTGTACTGGGCCGTGTGGTTGCGCAGGACGTGGTTGACCCGAGCACTGAAGAAGTACTGATCCCGCGTAATACACTGCTTGATGAGAAATGGTGTGCATCGCTGGATACCATGGGTGTGGACGAAATTATCGTTCGTTCAACCATCACCTGTGATACGGCTCACGGCGTATGTTCGTCCTGTTACGGTCGTGACCTTGCCCGTGGCCATCAGGTCAACATCGGTGAGTCTGTGGGTGTTATCGCCGCACAGTCGATCGGTGAGCCGGGTACCCAGCTGACCATGCGTACGTTCCACATCGGTGGTGCGGCCTCGCGTTCATCGGCGGTCGATAGCGTTCAGGTGAAGCACGGCGGTAAAGTACGCCTGCACAACATCAAGCACGTAGAGCGTGCCGATGGCAAGCTGGTGGTGGTGTCTCGTTCAAGCGCCTTGGCGGTTGCCGATGACCATGGCCGTGAGCGTGAGTACTACAAGCTGCCCTACGGTGCCGAGCTTTCCGTACGCGACGGCGATGTTGTCGATGCCGGTGCGGTCGTGGCTAAGTGGGATCCGCACACGCATCCGATCATTGCCGAGGTAGAAGGTAAGGCGCAGTTCATCGACCTTGACGAGGGTGTCACCATGCACCGCAGCGTCGATGAAATGACTGGTCTGTCGTCTATCGAAGTAATTGAGTCTGCAGCACGCCCGATGGCGGGCCGCGACAAGCGACCGATGGTGATGCTGAAAGACGCTGCTGGCGAGTACGTTTCTGTATCCGGCTCCAACACACCGGTTCAGTACCTGCTGCCGGGCAACTCGATTATCTCCGTAGACGATGGCGCGACCATCGGCGTGGGTGAGGTCGTTGCACGTATTCCGGTTGAAGCGTCTGGTAACAAAGACATCACCGGTGGTCTGCCGCGGGTTGCTGACCTGTTCGAAGCGCGTAAACCGAAAGAGTCTGCGATTCTTGCAGAAATCAGCGGTGTTATCAGCTTCGGTAAAGAGACCAAGGGTAAGCGTCGTCTGACGATTACCCCGGAATCTGGTGATCCGTTTGAAGCGCTGATCCCGAAATGGCGTCAAATCGCCGTCTTCGAAGGGGAAGCGGTTGAGAAGGGTGAAGTCATTTCGGATGGCCCGAGCAACCCCCACGATATCCTGCGTCTGCTGGGTGTCGCGGAACTGGCTAAATATATCACTGCCGAAGTGCAGGACGTTTATCGTCTGCAGGGTGTAGGCATCAACGATAAGCACATCGAAGTGATCGTGCGTCAGATGCTGCGTAAGGTAGAGATCACCGACTCCGGCGACTCTGACTTCATCACCGGCGACCAGGCCGAGTTGGTGCGTGTGCTTGAACAGAACGCACGGCTTGAGAAAGAAGGTAAGTTCCCGGCCAAGTATCAACGCTTGCTGCTGGGTATCACTAAGGCCAGCTTGGCCACTGAATCGTTCATTTCCGCAGCGTCGTTCCAGGAAACGACCCGCGTACTGACCGAAGCAGCGGTAACCGGCAAGCGCGACTACCTGCGCGGCCTAAAAGAGAACGTGGTGGTTGGACGTCTGATTCCGGCAGGTACCGGTCTGACTCACCACGCAGAGCGTCGTCGCAAGCGCGAAGACGTAGAGCGTCTGTTCAATCCCTCGGCCACCGAGGTAGAGCAGGAGCTTGGCGCTCAGTTGACAGCCCTTGATTCAGACGACGATTTGTAATCACTGGTAGGCAACGAGCAACAACGAGTGGCTGGCCCTTATGGCACAGTCTTGCTGGCGAATTCGCCAGCAAGACTTGACGCCACCTAGGGTCAGCCTTTAGAATGCGCAGCCTTTAACAGTGGGGCGGGTGCGCCCGCATCCGCTGCTAGTACTTGTTAAAGGCTAAGGCAACCATTGGAGTCAGCTAAACACCATGGCAACGATTAATCAGCTAGTGCGCAAGCCGCGCAAGCGCCCCGTCACTAAAAGTGACGTGCCTGCGCTTCAGGCATGCCCGCAAAAACGTGGCGTTTGTACGCGCGTTTACACCACTACCCCTAAGAAGCCGAACTCGGCCCTGCGTAAGGTCTGCCGTGTGCGCCTGACGAATGGCTTTGAAGTGTCTTCTTACATTGGTGGTGAAGGTCACAACCTCCAAGAGCACTCTGTTGTTCTGATTCGCGGCGGCCGTGTAAAGGATTTGCCAGGTGTGCGTTATCACACCGTTCGTGGCGCCCTTGACACCTCTGGCGTACAGAACCGTAAGCAGGGTCGTTCTAAGTACGGTACTAAGCGTCCGAAGTCCTAAGACAGCTTATCGCAGCGCCCGTCGCGCTGTGGCGTTACCTTTCACACGAATATGACGGTCTGATAAGAGTAAGGTCGGGCAACGCTGAAAGCGCATGTTAGTCCCGGGTTTACCTGAAGGATCCTTAATTGAGGGCTTATCATGCCTAGAAGAAGAGTTGTAGCTAAACGCGAAATCCTGCCGGATCCTAAGTTCGGAAGTGAGCGTCTGGCGAAGTTCATGAACCACCTGATGGTCAGCGGCAAGAAGTCCGTAGCTGAGCGCATCGTTTATGGTGCGTTGGACAAGGTTGCCGAGCGTAGCAAAGAAGAGCCGCTGGAAATCTTCGACAAAGCGCTGGAAACCATCCAGCCGATGGTCGAAGTAAAATCGCGCCGCGTTGGTGGTGCGACCTATCAGGTACCGGTTGAAGTTCGTCCGTCACGCCGCCAAGCGCTAGCTATGCGCTGGTTGGTAGACGCTGCGCGTCGTCGCGGTGAGAAAACGATGGTTCAGCGCCTGGCAGGTGAAATGCTGGATGCCGCTGAAGGCAAAGGCTCGGCTGTTAAGAAGCGTGAAGATGTGCACCGTATGGCAGAAGCCAACAAGGCCTTCTCTCACTATCGTTTCTAAGCTCGGCGTTTCTAAGTTTGTGTTTTCTGCTGTCGGTTGCGCTGCGTTAAAGAAATTTTTCGTCATGCTGCAACACGCCGCCGCTATCGTTATCGATGGCGGCGGTGGCATAGGCAGAAATAGCACCGCTGGATTAACGAGCATCGCCAACTAACGGGAGCTTCACCGTGGCACGCAAGACTCCACTAAATCGCTATCGCAATATCGGTATCGTCGCTCACGTTGACGCGGGTAAAACCACGACAACTGAACGCGTACTGTTCTACACCGGTCTTTCCCACAAGGTGGGTGAAGTACACGACGGTGCAGCGACCATGGACTGGATGGAGCAGGAGCAGGAGCGTGGTATCACTATCACCTCAGCTGCAACTACCTGTTTCTGGCAGGGCATGAGTAAGCAGTTTGATGAGCACCGCATTAACATCATCGACACCCCCGGGCACGTTGACTTCACTATCGAAGTTGAGCGTTCGCTGCGTGTTCTTGATGGCGCGGTCGTTGTACTGTGCGGCTCCTCCGGCGTTCAGCCGCAGACCGAAACAGTATGGCGTCAGGCTAACAAGTATGAAGTTCCGCGCATGGTCTTCGTCAACAAGATGGACCGTACCGGCGCTGACTTCTTCATGGTTGTTAACCAGCTGAAAGAGCGTCTCAACGCTAATGCTGTGCCCATTCAGATCAACTGGGGTACGGAAGAAGACTTCAAAGGCGTTATCGACCTGATCGAGATGAAAGCCATCTTGTGGGACGAAGAGAGCCTGGGCATGAACTTCGACCTCGTCGATATTCCGGCTGAACTGCAAGAAACAGCTGAGAAGTATCGCGAAGAGATGGTTGAAGCTGCCGCTGAAGGCTCTGAAGAGCTGATGGACAAGTACCTTGAAGAAGGCGAGCTAACCGTCGCTGAAATCAAGGCTGGTCTGCGCGCGCGTACCCTGGCCAACGAAATCGTTCTGGTTACCTGTGGTTCTGCGTTCAAGAACAAAGGTGTTCAGGCGGTTCTGGACGGCGTTATCGAATACATGCCTTCGCCGACGGAAGTTAAGGCGATTGAAGGTGAGTTGGACGATAAAGACGGCACCATTGCTACCCGTGTGGCGGATGACAGTGCGCCGTTTGCGGCGTTGGCTTTTAAAATCGCCACCGACCCCTTCGTTGGTACGCTGACCTTTATTCGCGTTTATTCGGGCGTTCTGAAATCTGGTGACGGCGTTTATAACTCTGTTAAGCAGAAGAAAGAGCGTGTTGGTCGTATCGTTCAGATGCACGCCAACTCCCGCGAAGAGATCAAAGAAATACTGGCAGGCGACATCGCCGCTTGTATCGGTCTGAAGGACGTCACCACCGGTGACACCCTGTGCGATATCGACAACAAGATCGTTCTCGAGCGCATGGAGTTCCCGGATCCGGTAATCTCGGTTGCCGTTGAGCCGAAGTCCAAAGCTGACCAGGAAAAAATGGGCGTTGCACTGGGTAAACTAGCCCAGGAAGATCCCTCTTTCCAGGTTAAGACCGACGAAGAAACCGGCCAGACCATTATTTCTGGTATGGGTGAGCTGCACCTGGACATCATCGTTGACCGTATGCGTCGCGAGTTCAAGGTAGAAGCGAACATCGGTAAGCCGCAGGTTGCCTACCGCGAAACGATTCGCGGCAGCGTCGAGCAGGAAGGCAAGTTCGTACGTCAGTCCGGTGGTCGTGGTCAGTACGGTCATGTGTGGCTGCGTATTGAGCCGCTGACTGCAGAAGAGAAGGGTGAAGGCGAAGACGAAATTTTCTTCAAATTCAACTCTGAGATCGTAGGTGGTGTGGTTCCGAAGGAATACGTGCCTGCGGTTGAGAAGGGTGCTTATGAGCAGCTCAAAAACGGCGTCATCGCGGGTTACCCGATGATCGACGTTAAAGTGTCGCTGTTCGATGGCTCCTTCCACGACGTGGACTCCAACGAGACTGCGTTCAAGATTGCTTCTTCTATGGCAGTGAAAGAAGGTGCCAGGAAGGCCAAGGCCGTGCTGCTGGAGCCGGTGATGAAGGTCGAAATCGTGACCCCCGAAGAGTTTATGGGTGACGTCATGGGCGACCTGAGCCGTCGTCGCGGTCTGGTGCAGGGCATGGATGACTCTTCTTCTGGTAAAGTCATTCGTGCAACGGTGCCACTGGGTGAGATGTTCGGTTACGCAACCGATCTGCGCTCACAGACCCAGGGCCGTGCGAGCTACTCTATGGAGTTCGCGAAGTACGAGGAGGCGCCCTCCAGCGTCGTTGAAGCCGTCATCAATCAAAACGGTTAACCGTTAGCTAACGTAAAGAGGTTATAGCAGTGGCTAAGGAAAAATTTGAACGTTCCAAACCGCACGTCAACGTCGGCACCATCGGTCACGTCGACCACGGTAAAACGACTCTGACAGCGGCCCTGACCCGTGTGTCTGCTGAGGTTTTCGGCGGCGACTGGCGTGAGTTTGATACCATCGATAACGCTCCGGAAGAGCGTGAGCGCGGTATCACCATCGCTACATCTCACGTTGAGTACCAGTCTGAAGAGCGTCACTACGCTCACGTTGACTGCCCGGGACACGCTGACTACGTCAAGAACATGATCACCGGTGCTGCCCAGATGGACGGCGCGATCCTGGTATGTTCTGCCGCTGACGGCCCCATGCCGCAGACTCGCGAGCACATCCTGCTGTCTCGCCAGGTTGGCGTTCCGTTCATCGTTGTGTTCCTGAACAAAGCGGACATGGTTGATGACGAAGAGCTGCTCGAGCTGGTAGAGATGGAAGTTCGTGAACTCCTCGACGAGTACGACTTCCCGGGCGACGACACGCCGATCATCACTGGTTCTGCCCTGATGGCGCTGAATGGTGAAGACGAGAACGGCATGGGTACTACTGCGGTAGCTAACCTGATCAAAGCTCTGGATGAGTACATCCCTGAGCCGGAGCGTGCTATCGACCAGCCGTTCCTGATGCCGATCGAAGACGTATTCTCTATCTCTGGCCGTGGTACTGTTGTTACCGGTCGTGTAGAGCGCGGTATCGTTAAAGCCGGTGAAGAAGTGGAAATCGTGGGTATCCGCGACACCACCAAAACCATCGTTACTGGCGTTGAAATGTTCCGTAAGCTGCTCGACGAAGGTCGTGCGGGTGAGAACGTTGGCGCCCTGCTGCGTGGTACTAAGCGTGATGACGTCGAGCGTGGTCAGGTTCTGGCCAAGCCGGGCACCATCAACCCGCACACTACCTTCGAAGCAGAAGTATACGTACTGTCCAAAGAAGAAGGTGGTCGTCACACGCCTTTCTTCAAGGGCTACCGTCCGCAGTTCTACTTCCGTACCACTGACGTAACTGGTACTTGTGAACTGCCGGAAGGCGTTGAAATGGTAATGCCGGGCGACAACGTGAAAATGGTTGTTACCCTGATCGCTCCGATCGCTATGGACGACGGTCTGCGCTTCGCTATTCGCGAAGGTGGTCGTACCGTTGGTGCTGGCGTTGTGGCCAAGATCGTTAAGTAATCTGATTACTTGATGATGAGAGGGGGCTCTTGTGAGCCCCCTTTTCTGCGCACCAATCGCAAATGTTTGACATGTGCTTTTGGCGTGCCTATAATGCGCATCCTTTGAATGCGTGGGTAGACGGCTCGCGCCGTCGACATCCATTGGAGTTTAGGGCAAATGCAGAACCAAAAGATTCGCATTCGGTTGAAAGCGTTCGACCATCGCCTGATCGATCAGTCCACAGCGGAGATCGTTGAAACCGCTAAGCGTACTGGTGCTCAGGTTCGTGGGCCGATTCCGCTGCCAACCAACCGCGAGCGCTATACCATTCTGATTTCACCGCACGTCAACAAAGATGCGCGTGATCAGTATGAGATTCGTACTCACAAGCGTGTGCTCGACATCGTTGAGCCGACCGAGAAAACTGTTGATGCGCTGATGAAGCTCGATCTCGCCGCTGGCGTAGACGTGCAAATCAAGCTCGACTAATACACTAGACACTTCGCGGCCCAGCGCTCACCGTTTTTAGTATGTGAGCAGCAGCCGCCGCGCCGTGAGGCGCCACACAATGTGCTAGTGGAATGCTCTGGAAAGGGCAGCCATAGCGGGTGATAGCCCCGTACACTATAGGAGACTGAGTATGACTATCGGTTTAGTCGGTAAAAAGGCCGGGATGACCCGTGTCTTTACCGAAGATGGCGCATCCGTGCCCGTGACCGTTATTGAAGTTGATCCTAACCGTGTAACGCGCGTTAAGACCATTGAGTCTGACGGCTACGCAGCGGTTCAGGTGACTACAGGTTCTCGTAAAGCCAAGCACCTCACCAAAGCGCAAGCTGGACAGTTTGCCAAGGCGGGTGTTGAGGCTGGTCGTTCACTGATGGAATTCCGTCTTGCAGAAGGCGAAGAAGCTCCTGAAGTGGGTGGCGAACTCACCGTATCCCTCTTCGAAGCTGGTCAAATGATCGACGTGACCGGCACCTCTAAGGGTAAAGGCTTCCAGGGTGCTGTTAAGCGCTGGAACTTCCGTACCCAAGACAACAGCCATGGTAACTCCCTGTCGCATCGCGCGCCGGGTTCTATCGGCATGTGTCAGACACCTGGTCGCGTATTCAAAGGCAAGAAAATGGCCGGTCAAATGGGTAACACCCGTTGCACCGTACAGAGCCTTGAGATCGTCCGTGTCGACGCCGAGCGTAACCTGCTGCTGATCAAAGGCGCAGTACCGGGTGCTACCGGTAGCGACGTTATCGTTCGCAGCGCCGTGAAAGCTGGCTGAAGGGGATAATTACCAATGAATCTGAATCTTGCTGCAGGCACGGGTACCGTTGAAGTAGCCGACGCCACTTTTGGCAAAGAATTCAACGAAGCGCTGGTGCACCAGGTCGTTACCGCCTACTTGGCTGGTGGCCGTCAGGGTACACGCGCTCAAAAGAACCGTTCCGACGTACGTGGTGGTGGTAAGAAGCCGTGGCGTCAGAAGGGTACCGGTCGTGCACGTGCCGGTACTATTCGCTCTCCGCTGTGGCGCAGTGGCGGTGTTACTTTCGCGGCGCGTCCTCAGGACTTCAGCCAGAAAGTTAACCGCAAAATGTACCGCGCGGCGATGCGTTCCATCCTGTCTGAGCTGGTACGTCAAGAGCGTTTAGTCGCTATTGAAGAGTTCAGCGTAGAAGCGCCGAAGACCAAGCAGGTAGCTGCCAAGCTGAAAGAGCTCAACCTTGAGAAAGTGTTGATCGTCACTGAAGAAGTTGACGAAACGCTCTATCTGGCCGCACGCAACCTTCCCCACGTCGATGTGGTGGATGTCGCTGCAGCTGATCCGGTGAGCCTGGTTGCCTTTGATAAGGTCCTGGTCACCGTCTCCGCCCTGCGTAAATTCGAGGAGAAGCTGGCATGAACCAGGAACGCGTATTCAAGGTTCTGCTTGGACCGCACGTGACCGAAAAGGCCGCGATGGCAGCCGAGCGCAACCAGTACGTTTTCAAGGTGGCAAGCGATGCTACCAAGCCCGAGATCAAGAAAGCCGTTGAAGCACTGTTCGGCAAGAAGGTCGGCAGCGTTCAGGTGCTGAACGTTAAGGGTAAAACAAAGCGTACTGCTCACGGCGTTGGCCTGCGTAAGGGTTACCGCAAAGCGTATGTGACCCTGGCTGCGGGTGAAACGCTCGAAGACTTCTCTGGCGCCGAATAAGGGCAGGAGTACGGATAATGGCAATCGTCAAGACCAAACCCACATCCGCCGGTCGTCGCCACGTCGTCAAGATCGTTGGTGAGGAACTGTACAAGGGCCGTGCTTATGCACCGCTTTTGGAAAAACAGTCCAAGTCCGGTGGCCGTAACAACTACGGTCGCATCACCACCCGCCACGTGGGCGGTGGTCACCGTCATCACTATCGGTTGATCGACTTCAAACGCACCAAAGATGGCATTCCTGCCACTGTTGAGCGTCTGGAGCACGACCCGAACCGCAGTGCGCACATTGCGCTGCTGAAGTATGCCGATGGCGAGCGTCGTTACATCATTGCACCGAAAGGTGTCAGCGCGGGTGACGTGCTGGAATCTGGTGTTAACGCGCCCATCAAGAAAGGCAATGCCTTGCCTCTGCGTAACATCCCGCTGGGTTCTACCGTTCACGGTATCGAACTGAAGCCGGGTAAAGGCGCGCAGATTGCTCGCAGTGCCGGTACTAGCGCTCAGCTGGTTGCTCGTGAAGGTAATTACGCCACCCTGCGTCTTCGCTCTGGCGAAATGCGCAAGGTTTTGGCTGAATGCCGCGCAACCTTGGGTGAAGTGAGCAACTCCGAGCACAGCCTGCGTCAACTTGGCAAGGCCGGTGCGAAGCGCTGGAGAGGTGTGCGTCCGACTGTTCGCGGTGTCGCGATGAACCCGGTGGATCACCCGCACGGTGGTGGTGAAGGCCGCACCAGTGGTGGTCGTCACCCGGTATCCCCATGGGGCGTGCCGACTAAGGGTCACAAGACGCGTAAGAACAAGCGCACCGACAAGCTGATCGTTCGTCGTCGTAATAAGACACGTTGATCTAAATTGCCAAGACATTAAGAGGTAACGGCTGTGCCACGTTCACTAAAGAAAGGTCCCTTCATTGACCTTCATCTTTTGAAGAAGGTAGAGGCTGCAGTGGAGAAGAACGACCGTAAACCGATCAAGACTTGGTCGCGTCGTTCGATGATCCTGCCAAACATGGTAGGCCTCACAATCGCTGTCCATAACGGTCGCCAACACGTCCCGGTGCATGTTTCCGAGGAAATGGTTGGTCACAAGCTGGGCGAATTCGCTGCTACTCGCACTTATCGCGGGCATGCGGCGGACAAGAAAGCCAAACGGTAAGCCAGAGAGGATTAAGAGATGGAAGTCACAGCTAAGCTGAGTGGCGCTGCTTTATCCGCACAGAAGGCCCGTTTGGTGGCTGACCAGGTGCGCGGTAAACCGGTCGCCGAAGCTCTTGACCTGCTGACCTTCTCCCCGAAGAAGGCTGCCAAACTGGTCAAGAAAGTGCTTCAGTCCGCCATCGCGAATGCGGAAGAAAACAACGGCATGGACATCGACGAGCTGCGTGTCTCGACCATCTGCGTCGATGAGGGCATGACGCTTAAGCGTATCAAGCCGCGCGCCAAAGGCCGTGCGGATCGTATCTTGAAGCGCACCTGCCACATCACCGTCAAGGTAGCCGAGAAGTAGGAGTCGACCAGATGGGTCAGAAAGTCAATCCAACAGGCATTCGACTGGGCATCGTCAAAGACCATGCTTCTGTCTGGTATGCCGAGCGCGGCGCCTATGCCGATAAGCTCAACAACGATCTCGAAGTGCGCAGCTTCCTGGAAGAGCGTTTGAAAAACGCCTCCGTAAGCCGCATTCACATCGAGCGTCCGGCTAACAATGCCCGCATCACCATTCACACTGCCCGTCCGGGTATTGTGATTGGTAAGAAAGGTGAAGATGTCGACCGTCTGCGTCGCGATCTCACCGAGATGATGGGTGTTCCGGTTCATGTGAACATCGAAGAAGTTCGCAAGCCGGAGCTGGATGCCAAGCTGGTTGCTGCTAACGTAGCAGGTCAGCTTGAGCGTCGCGTTATGTTCCGTCGTGCGATGAAGCGCGCGGTACAAAACGCAATGCGTCTTGGCGCTGGCGGCATCAAGATTCAGCTGTCAGGTCGTCTGGGTGGTGCCGAAATCGCACGTACCGAATGGTACCGCGAAGGTCGCGTTCCGCTGCACACTCTGCGTGCGGACATTGACTACGCCACTTACGAAGCTCACACCACCTACGGCGTCATCGGCGTCAAAGTGTGGATCTTCAAGGGTGAAATCCTCGGCGGTATCGAGGAAGTACGTGCCAAGGCTAAGCAACAGCAGCCTGCCGGCAACGCGCCCAAGAAGAAAGGTTCCAGGTAAGGGGAGAGCGAGTCGATGTTACAGCCCAAGCGTATGAAATTCCGCAAGATGATGAAAGGCCGCAACCGTGGCCTGGCGCATCGCGGAAGCAAGATCAGCTTCGGGGAATACGGTCTCAAAGCAACTGGTCGTGGCCGCATTACTGCGCGCCAGATCGAAGCAGGCCGTCGTGCGATCACACGTCACGTTAAGCGTGGCGGTAAGATCTGGATCCGCGTTTTCCCTGACAAGCCGATCTCCAAGAAGCCGCTCGAAGTTCGTATGGGTAAGGGTAAAGGTTCAGTTGAGTACTGGGTAGCCCAGATCCAGCCGGGTCGGGTTCTGTATGAAATTGAAGGTGTATCCGAAGAGTTGGCCCGTGAAGCATTTGAACTGGCCGCCCAGAAGATGCCCCTGTCCACCACCTTTGCGAAACGGACGGTGATGTGATGAAAGCCCAGGAAATTCGTGAAAAGTCCGTAGGAGAGCTCAAAGAGCAGCTCCTCGAGCTCCTCCGCGAGCAGTTTAACCTGCGCATGCAGAAGGCCACAGGCCAACTGAGCCAGACTCATCTGCTCAAGCAGGTCCGTCGGGATATCGCCCGCGTTAAGACTATGCTCAACGAGAAGGCAGGTGATTGAGATGGCCGAAGAGAAGAAAACACGTACGCTGACCGGCAAGGTGGTCAGCGACAAGATGGATAAGTCCATCGTCGTTATGATCGAGCGTCGTGAGCGTCACCCGATCTACGGAAAATACGTTAAGCGCTCCACCAAGCTGCACGCCCATGATGAGGCGAACCAGGCAAAGGCAGGCGATACGGTTTCCATTCAGGAGTGCCGTCCGCTTTCCAAGAAGAAAGCCTGGACGCTGGTCGAGGTGGTCGAGCAGGCCAAAGGTTAATTCCTAGGTCTGTCCAACCAGTGCAGTCAGATTAGGTTTGGAGAAAACCGATGATTCAGACTCAGACAATGCTGGATGTCGCCGACAACAGCGGAGCGCGCCGGGTGCAATGCATCAAGGTGCTAGGCGGTTCACACCGTCGTTACGCCCGCGTTGGTGACGTCATTAAAGTAACGGTGAAAGAAGCTATTCCGCGCGGTAAGGTCAAAAAAGGCCAAGTGCTGAAAGCGGTAGTAGTTCGCACCCGTAGTGGCGTCCGTCGTAGTGACGGTTCGCTGATCCGTTTCGATGGAAATGCGGCAGTTTTGTTGAACAACACCAACGAACAGCCGATCGGCACGCGTATCTTCGGGCCGGTAACTCGTGAACTTCGTAATGAGAAGTTCATGAAGATCATTTCCCTAGCGCCTGAAGTGCTGTAAGGAGCGAGGCGGATATGCAAAAGATCAAACGTGACGATGAAGTCATCGTCATCGCCGGGAAGGATAAAGGCAAGCGTGGCACTGTTAAGCGGGTATTAGAAAACCGCTTCGTGGTGTCCGGTGTGAACATGATTAAACGTCACACCAAGCCTAATCCCATGGCGGGTAATCAGGGCGGTATCGTCGAGCGTGAGGCTCCGATTCACGCGTCCAACGTAGCCATCTTCAATTCGGAGACCGGTAAGGCGGATCGCGTCGGCTTCCAAGTTAAGGAAGACGGTACCAAGGTACGTATCTACAAGTCGACGCAGACGCAGATCGACGCCTAACGCGAGTCGGGTAGCAAAATGGCGAACTTGAAAGAACGTTATCAAAACGAGGTGGTGGCTCAACTCAAAGAGCAGTTCAGCTACGCCAACGTAATGCAGGTACCCCGGATCACGAAAGTGACTCTGAACATGGGTATCGGCGAAGCGGTCAGCGATAAAAAGCTGATCGACAATGCCATCGGCGACCTGGAGAAACTCTCTGGTCAAAAGCCGCTGGTGACCAAGGCACGCAAGTCCATCGCGGGCTTCAAGGTGCGCGAAGGTTGGCCAATCGGTATCAAAGTAACGCTGCGCTCCGCGCGCATGTGGGACTTCCTGGACCGCTTGGTAAACATTGCGATTCCTCGCGTGCGTGACTTCCGTGGTCTCAATCCGAAGTCTTTTGACGGTCGCGGCAATTACTCTATGGGTGTGCGTGAGCAGATCATCTTCCCAGAGATCGAGTATGATAAAATCGATCGCGTACGGGGGCTGGACGTCACTATCACTACTACCGCCAACACCGACGAGGAAGGTCGTGCGCTATTAGCTGCACTGAACTTCCCGTTCAAGAAATAAGGGTTGGATCATGGCTAAGAAAAGTATGGTAGAGCGTGAGCTCAAGCGTACTCAGCTAGTCGAGAAGTATGCGGCTAAGCGCGCAGAGCTCAAGAAAATCATCTCGGACGTGAACGCTTCTGAAGAAGATCGTTTCGAGGCGACGCTGAAGCTGCAGCAACTGCCGCGCGACTCAAGCCCGGTGCGTCAGCGTAACCGCTGCCGCGTGACTGGCCGTCCGCACGGTTTTTACAACAAGTTCGGTCTCGGCCGTAACAAGCTGCGTGAAGCCGCCATGCGTGGCGACGTCCCTGGTCTGAAAAAGTCCAGCTGGTAACGCCACGTAGAATCATCAGGAGCGCACATTAAATGAGCATGCAAGACACTCTGGCGGATATGTTTACCCGTATCCGCAATGCGCAGATGGCCACCAAGGAGACGGCTACCATGCCGTCCTCCAAGCTGAAAGTTGAAGTGGCCCGAGTGCTAAAGGAAGAAGGCTACATTACCGACTTTACGGTGGCTGAAGGCGTTAAACCCGAGCTCACCGTGACTCTCAAGTATTTTGAGGGCAAGCCGGTTATTGAGCACATTCAGCGGGTTTCCAAGCCGTCTCTGCGCCAGTACAAGGGCAAGGACAACCTGCCTAAGGTCGCCGATGGTCTGGGTATCGCGATTGTCACCACCTCTAATGGTGTCATGACCGATCGTGCCGCGCGCCAAGCAGGCGTCGGTGGCGAAGTCATCTGCACCGTATTCTAGGAGGCTGGAATGTCCCGCATAGCGAAATATCCGGTTAAAGTGCCTGCCGGCGTTGAGGTTAAAATCAATGCCGACCAGCTGACCGCCAAAGGCGGCCAGGGCACACTATCTATGACTGTTCACCAAGACGTGGTGATCGGTCAGGAAGATGGTCAGCTGACCTTCGCCCCGAGTGAGTCTGCCAAGAGCTGGGCAATGGCCGGTACTACCCGCGCCTTGGTTCAGAACCTGGTAACGGGCGTATCCGAGGGTTTCACAAAAACTCTCGAAATTGTTGGCGTCGGTTATCGTGCCCAAGCTAAGGGCCAGACGCTCAATCTTTCACTGGGCTTCTCGCACCCGGTCGACTACGAACTGCCTAAGGGTGTTACAGCGGAAACGCCGAAAAACACCGTGATCGTGCTGAAAAGCGCGGACAAGCAGATGCTCGGTCAGTGCGCCGCGGAAATCCGCGCCTTCCGTCCGCCTGAGCCGTATAAAGGCAAGGGTGTTCGGTACGCCGACGAGCAGGTGCGTCGCAAAGAAGCCAAGAAGAAGTAAGGCAGGGTTATGAACGCGAAGAAAGAATCTCGTCTCCGTCGTGCCCGCCGCGCTCGCGCCAAGATCCGCGAGCTGGGCGTGTATCGCCTGTGCGTCAACCGTACCCCGCGTCACATCTACGCGCAGATTATCTCGCCGGATGGTGGCAAAGTGCTAGCCAGTGCTTCTACGCTGGACAAAGCACTGCGCGAGGGTGCGACCGGCAACACAGACGCGGCCTCTAAGGTCGGTGCTCTGATTGCTGAGCGCGCTAAAGAAGCAGGCATCACCCAGGTGGCCTTCGACCGTGCTGGCTTTAAGTATCACGGTCGCGTCAAGGCTCTGGCCGACGCCGCTCGTGAAGGCGGCCTGGAATTCTAAAGGGTTTTACGATGGCGAAGAACGAACAGCAAAGCGGCGATCTGCAAGAGAAGTTAGTGCAGGTCAACCGCGTCGCCAAGGTGGTCAAAGGTGGTCGTATTTTCGGCTTCACCGCACTGACCGTCGTTGGTGATGGTAAAGGTCGTGTCGGTTTCGGTCGTGGCAAGGCGCGTGAAGTGCCGGTCGCAATCCAGAAAGCGATGGACCAAGCTCGTCGCAACATGGTCAAGGTTAACCTTGCAGGCCACACACTGCAGTACCCGGTAAAAGCCCGTCATGGCGCTTCCAAGGTGTACATGCAGCCGGCCTCTGAAGGTACCGGTATCATCGCCGGTGGCGCCATGCGCTCTGTACTAGAGCTAGCCGGTGTCCACGATGTACTGGCCAAGTGCTACGGTTCCACCAACCCGGTTAACGTGGTACGGGCGACTGTCAAAGGTCTCTCCTCCATGCAAGCACCGGAAGACGTGGCCGCTAAGCGCGGTCTGTCTGTCGAAGCGATCACGGGGTAAGGCACCATGGCAGCAACGATCAAGGTTACCCAGATCCGCAGCACCATCGGCGTTTTGCCCAAGCACAAGGCTACTATGAAAGGCCTGGGTCTGCGTCGCATCGGTCATACGGTTGAGCTGGAAGACACCCCTGCCGTGCGCGGCATGATCCACAAGGTTAACTACCTTGTGCGCGTTGAGGGAGAGTAATCCATGAAACTCAATACCCTGAGCCCGGCACCGGGCTCCAAACACGCTGAAAAGCGCGTTGGTCGTGGTATCGGTTCCGGTCTTGGTAAGACCGGCGGCCGTGGCCACAAAGGTCAGAAA
>NZ_JAMZBE010000018.1:0-38158 GCF_024158645.1 Halomonas sp. 707B3 | reverse complement strand
GACTAACCCCCGCCGCTTCAGGCTGCATTACCTGAAACGGCGGGTGTTAGTCAGACCACAATGATGCCTAGAGGTTTAGCCAGTGCTACCGCGTACGTTACACCACCAGCGTTGGGCAGTGGGCGGCCCCGGCAACACGCTGGGACACACTGCCCAGCAGCAGATTTTTCTCACCGTTCGTGCCCTGAGCGCCAATCACAATCAGGTCGCACTCCCGTTTACGGGCAAAGCGTACAATTGTGCGGGAGGGTCGTCCTCCTTTCACAAAGGCACGTACTCGCATGCTATCCGCCCCTAACTCAATGGCGTGGGACTTAGCATGTACAGCAATTTCCGTGGCGTACTCTTTGAGCGCATCATCGGGGATATCCAGCCTATTGGGGCGCACCATAGAGAGCGACGCTTCCAATAGGCTGTGGTGCTTAAATACGCACAGCAGGTACAGCTCTGCACCAGTGAGCATATGCAGGCCAACGGCTTTCTCTAGCGCTTTGATGGCCCCCTTGGAGCCATCGACCGGGACCAAAATGCGATTAAACATCCGCATTCTCCTTGTGACTGCTTAACGGAAGGCAACATCACGCAGGAACAGCGCAATTTGCGGGAACATAATCAGCAGCGCCGCCGCCAAAATCAGCATAAAGATAAACGGTGGCGTGCCTTTGATCACCTCCCAGTAGGGGCGCTTAAAGATTGCAATGGCGGTAAAGATATCGCAGCCAAACGGTGGCGTTGCCGAACCTATCGCCACCTGCAAGGTAATCAGAATACCCACCAGTACGGGGTCTAGCCCGGTGGCCGCAATCGCCGGTGCAAAGATAGGTGTCAGCACCAGAATCACCACGATAGGGTCAACGAACATACAGGCCACAAAGAACGAAATACAGATAGCGATCAGTACGCCCGTTGGCCCGGCGTCATTCACGCCCACGGCCTCCAGGATAGCCTGGGGTATCTGCGCAAAAGAGATAACCCAGGAGAACCCATTGCCTACGGCCACCAGTATAAATACCACGGCGGTAATCAGGCCGGTGGATTTGGCGATGGCGTAGATATCGTGCATTTTCAGCGAGCGGAACACCACAAACTCTAACAGCACCGCGTACAGCACACAGGCGGCCGCCGCTTCGGTGGGGCTAAAAATACCGCCGTAAATACCACCCACGATAATCACCGGGAAACCCAGCGGCCAGAGCGCTTTTTGCACGGCGGTGGCCCGCTCTTTCCAACTGGCGCGCTCTTCGGTAGGAACATCTTTTACGATGGCGTAAACGATGCAGTAGGCAGAGAACATAAACAGTATTAACAGGCCCGGCCCAATCCCGGCGATAAACAGCTCGCCAATCGAGGTACCGGAAATCACCCCGTAAATAATCATGCCGATGCTGGGTGGGATCAAAAAGGCAATGTCACTGGCATTAATAATCAGCGCCAGCGTAAAGGGATCAGAGTAGCCCGCCTTTAACATCTTCGGACGCAGCGGAGACCCCACGGCCACCACGGTGGCTTGAGTAGAACCAGATACTGCCCCAAACAGCGTACAAGAAGCGGCAGTACTCACCGCCAGCCCGCCTTTAATATGGCCAATAAACGACATCACCATATCAATCAGGCGGTTCGCGGATTGCCCACGAGTCATAATATCGGCGGCCAGAATAAACATCGGCACGGCGATCAGCGAGGCAGGGCGAATGCCCGCCATCATCTGCTGAATCAGCGTATCCATTTGGCCAAAGCCGTTAAACATCATATAGAAGCCAATCACCGCGGCGGTGATCAGCGGGATCATCATTGGAAAGCCCAGCAGCAGCAGGGCAATCATGGTGACTACCATTATCGTCGTCATAGCGTTCCCCTAGGGTGCAATCCCTGCTTTACACTTCTGTTTCGGTATCTTTGTAGCCGTCCACAACCCCAGTCGAGAGATACACGTCTCGGGTCGACAGGTTTTTAATCGCGGTCAGCATGTACTGAATCCCGGTAATCAAAAAGCCCATGGGCACCCAGATATAAATAATCCATACCGGCAAACCTAGCGACGGCAGCACGCGCCCTTTGCTATACAGGTCGAGGATGTACACCACCGAGTAATAAAGTAGGAAAAACATCACCAGCGAAGTGAAGAACGCAATGCCGATCATCAATACTTTACGGCCACCCACCGGCAGCGCATCGTAAATCGCCGACATCCGAATATGACGACCGTGGCGGGCAGCGTAACCAATGCCCGCAAAGGTAATCATGATAATCAAGATACGGTTCAGCTCACCTGAGAACATAATGCTATTGCCGAATACAAAGCGGGCAACCACGTTGGTGACCGTATTCAGCGCCATTAGCAAAACCCCCATCGCCAGTATCACTGACTCGATTTTGCTAATTGCAGTGTCGATCACTCCCAAAAACCCGGGCAAACCGGACCGGTAGTTCTTTTCGGACTCTTCTTCGGTCATGGCCGTTCTCCTTTAAACGCAGCGTGGTCGCTTGCTATCTCAGCGTAGCGACTCTCCCATCACTGACCACCGAACGGAGTATGTTCGGCCTTGCTTCATTTTGTAGCGTAACGGGTAATGACTCTTTTCGCTTCAACGCTGGATGTACGTAGATTTTTCTGTGTTACGCCGCCGAGGTACACATTTTTTCGTGGTGGGCCGAGCTGCGCCGATGAACCCACTCACCTGCAGGGCACTTTGGCAACAAAAAAGGGGCAGCGCTGGCTGCCCCTTATGACGTTACTTGATTAACGTAAAAGCGCTAACCCATTAGGAGTCGCTGTTAACGGCTTCAAGGTCCGCCTTGAACTGCTGCAACAGCTCTTCACCGCGATCGCCCGTCATTTCGAGGAACGCTTCCTCAACCTGCGGCGCACGCTCACGGAACGCTTGGATCTGCTCTTCGTTCAGGCGCGTGACGGTGACTTCATCAGATGCTTCCTGAATCTTGGCGAGTGCTTCGTCGGCCAGACCTTTGATGTGCTCAATGGTGTGGTCGTAAGCCGCGTTGGAGGCTTCCTGCACCAGCTCTTTATCTTCGTCAGACAGGCCTTCGTAGAAGTCCTGGTTGGCCATCATGGCAGTGGTAAACCAGCCATGACCGGTAAAGGTCAGGTGCGGAGATACTTCATACAGACCGCCGGATTCGATCCAGAAAATCGGGTTTTCCTGACCATCGATAATGCCGGTCTGCAGGCCACCGTAAACTTCACCCCAGGGCAGCGGCGTCGGCGTCGCACCAAAGGCGTCGTAGGTTTCCGACAGCAGCGGGTTGGTCATGGTACGGATTTTCTTATTATCCATATCTTCCGGCGAGCTGATCGGCTCGTCGGTAGTGACTACCATTTCACCCTCTGGGTACATCTTCAGCAGCTCAAGTCCCTGTTCCGCATAAAGCTCCGGGAACATTTCATTGATCGCTTTACTCTCGTCGAAGAACGTGAGGACTGTTTCTTCGTCGGTCGGCAGCAGGTAAGGAATAAAAAAGATCTGGGCTTCTGGAATCAGTGCACCAGTAAAACCAGGCGACTGGTTAACAAACTGGAGAATGCCGTTCTGAGTCTGCTCCATGATGTCATCAGACTCACCCAGCTCACCAAAGCGGTAAACTTGTACAGAGTGGTCGGAGTTCTCTTCGATATACTCTTTAAACGCGTAAGCGAACACATCCTGCACGTCGCCTTCGTACTCTTCGTGGGCATAACGCCAGTTATCCGCCTGGGCAGTGGCGCTTAGGCCTAACAGCAGAGCACCTACGCTTGCCGTAGTGATTAATTTGGTGGTAACGGAACGAGTTGAAACTAATTTGCTTGCCTTCATGCAGAGTTCCCCTAGCAGTGGTAAGCGCGCCATATGAGAGCGCAAGAATCTAATTTTTGTCTATCCCGTGCTGCTTCACTTTCAGGCTCAGCCGCTAACACGCAGAAACACCATTCATTGCTGTGGGCTAGCGGGCGAAATAAGCGGTGTCAACGCGGGTTAATCAAAAACTGCTTAACTTCAGGCTAGCGTGGTGACTCACAGCGGTCAAGCTGGCTTGCTAAGGCCAAAAAAGCTGATTGTATGTCTTCGCGCACGCGTGAGGCTTGCGACGAAAAATTGTCAAGTGGTAGCAAAAACAGCGTATCTTGCAGCCACTGTGCAATATTGTGCTGGTTTATGCTGCCTTTTATTACACTCACTTCCTGCTCCGATGAGAGTAACGCCCACTGTTGCCAACGTTGAAGGTTTTCACGTTCGGCTTGAATTTCAGCGGTTTGTAGCGTTTTACGCAGCGTGCTGATGGATTCGCTCTGTGCGGCTTGGGGTTTTAACCCTCGGCGCAGTTGGCGCAGCGGGGCCGTCACCTGCTGCTGCCAGCGGCATCGCTCCTCACGTATCGCCTTCAGTGGGCCGGGCTCAGCAGCTAAGCCATGCTCATAAAGCCAACAGTGAAACAGCAGCTCGCACACATCCACGCCTGCCTCATCTTGCAAGATGAGGCAGGCGTGCTCTACGCCAGGCTTTGCATAAAGCGCTAAGGCAAAATCCCACAGCGGCCTCTGCTGCAAGCGCTGCAATCGGTTAGAATCGCGCATTGGTTTACCCACTTTTTTCGGGAGAAAACATGATCGCACTGCGCCAAGTCGCCCTGCAACGGGGCACGCAAACGCTCCTAGAAAGCGCCGACCTTACGCTACATAACGGCGTGAAGGCCGGCATTATTGGGGCCAACGGTGCCGGTAAGTCGAGCCTGTTTAAACTCCTATTGGGCGAGCTGGGGCCCGATCAGGGCGATGTGGAGATGAGCGGCGGCCAGCGAATTGCCCACATGGCCCAGGAAGTGGAGGCGCTGGATCGCCCCATTGTGGAGTATGTGTTAGACGGCGATTACGCCTTGCGCCAAGCTGAAGCCGACCTGCTAGCCGCCCGCGAAGCCGATAACGCGCATCGCGAGGCCGAGCTCCATGGGCTGATCGAAACCCTGGATGGTTACACTGCCGAGTCTCGGGCATCACAGCTCCTGGTCGGGCTCGGCTTTGTTCAGGCGGACCTTAAGCGACCTCTATCGGACTTTTCCGGCGGTTGGCGAATGCGGGTAAATCTTGCCCGGACGCTGTTTATGCCTTCCGACTTGTTGCTGCTGGATGAGCCGACCAACCACCTGGACCTAGACGCCCTGCTTTGGCTGGAGCAGTGGCTCACCCGCTACCCCGGCACGCTGCTGCTGATTTCTCACGACCGCGACTTTCTGGATGCTGTATGCGACCACATCGTGCATATGCATCACCAAACGCTAGAGCTTTACCGGGGCAACTACTCTCGCTTTGAGCGCACGCGGGCCGAAAAGCTCGCGCTGCAACAGGCTGAAGCGGCCAAGCAGCAGGCCCGCCGTGAAGAGATTGAACGTTTTATTGCCCGCTTTCGCGCTCAGGCAACAAAAGCCAAGCAGGCGCAAAGCCGGGTAAAAATGCTAGAACGCATGGGGGATATCGCCGTCGCCCACACGGACTCCCCTTTCCACTTCACCTTGCCTGCCGCTGATAAAACGTCGCACCCGCTGCTGGTGCTGGACCAAGCCACCCTTGGCTATCGCGGCGAAGCGGGCGATGTCGCTCAGTTAGAGAAGGTCAACATTACGCTACTCCCCGGGAGCCGTATCGGCTTATTAGGTCCGAACGGTGCGGGTAAATCGACCCTGATCAAGTCACTCACGGGCGAGCTTGAGCTGTTAGAAGGCAAACGCGTACCCGGTGAACATTTAGCCATTGGTTATTTTGCTCAGCATCAGTTAGAAAGCCTGGACGTGACCACCACGCCCTTTGTGCATGTACAACGCCTCTCTCCCACAGCAAGTGATCAAGAAATTCGCAACTTCCTAGGTGGCTTTGGCTTCAAAGGCGATGACGCCTTTGGCGAGGTGGCCACTTACTCTGGCGGTGAGAAAGCACGCCTGGCACTTGCACTCGTGGCCTGGCAAAAGCCCAACCTGCTGCTGCTCGATGAGCCCACTAACCACTTGGATCTGGAAATGCGCGAAGCGCTGACCGAGGCGCTGGCAAGCTTTGAGGGCACGGTCATTCTGGTATCACACGACCGGCACCTGCTGCGTGCCACAGTGGATGAGTTTTGGCGTGTGGCCGACCACCGGGTTGAGCCCTTCGACGGCGACTTGGAGGATTATCGGGCTTGGCTCAAAGCGCGCCTGGAAGAGAACCGCCGAGACGCCCGTAGCGAAAAGAGCGATCGCCAGAGCCAACAGCCCAGCGGTGACCGTAAAGCTGCCCGCAAAGCAGCAGCGGAGCTGCGCGAAAAGCTGCGCCCACTGAAAAAAGAGCGCGACCAGGCGGAAAAGAGCATGGAAAAAGCGCAGCAGGCACTTGAGGAAGTAGAAGCGGTACTCGCCGACCCCGAGCTCTACACCGACAGCACCCGCAAGGCAGAGCTGACCCAAGCACTCGCCAAGCAGGCGGAGATTAAAGCGCGCCTGGATGCCGCCGAGCAGACATGGCTCGCCGCAGAAGAGGCGTTAGAGGCCATGGAAGCCGAGCTGCTGGCCAGCGAAAACGCCTGATCAGCCCTAGCTTTCTAGCAAAAAGGTGACCGGCCCATCGTTGACCAGGGCAACCTGCATGTCCGCGCCGAACTGCCCTTCCGCAATATGGGGCCAAGCGGCGCGGGCCTGACTTACCAGATAGTTAAACAGCCGCTCCCCTTCGTCGGGCGGAGCGGCACTTGAGAAACCAGGGCGCAGCCCCTTGCGGGTATCGGCGGCCAGGGTGAACTGTGACACTAGCAGCAGCCCGCCTTCGGCCTGCTGCAGGTTATGGTTCATCTTGCCCGACTCGTCGCTAAATACCCGGTAGTGCAACAGCTTATGCAGTAGTTTATCGGCATTCGCCTCGCTATCGCCTCTCTCTACCCCCACCAGCGCCAACAGCCCATGCTCAATGGCACCCACCGTACTACCTTCCACCGTGACACTGGCATGTTTTACCCGTTGAATCAGTGCTTTCACGCTTGCCCCTTCATTCGACGCTGTTTGAAAAACAGAGTGTAAACGCAGGCAAATACTGACCCAAACGAATACGTCATCCGCTCTTTTTTACAGACTAGTTTTGTCCAAGCAAGGCATCGCGAAAGTCTTCGCCTAGTGGGCGTTCGCCCAGCCAGATCCCAAACATCGCGTTGGCAAACTCGGCGTTGCTGTCTTCGTAGAGCGTTTCACCGTTCAAGGCGAGGCGCAGTTGGTCGCCGTCCCAACTCAGCAGGTAGCGGTCACCGGGCACCACATCCCGGTACTGCTGGTTTAACTGCGCCATGCTCTCTTTCACCTGATTAAATTCGTACAGCGTCAGCGAATCGTTGAGGGTTTTCTCCGTGGCTTCGGCAAAGTCTTCGGCGGCAATCTCATGAAAGTAGGCAAGCTCTAAACGGCGGGGTACATCGCTTAACGGCTGGGGCTCTCGCTCCCCTTCCAACTGATAATACGCCCCCGCATAGGCGGTCCAGATCATGTAGCGAAACACGCCGCTCCCCAGCAGCGTATAGCGTTGGCCATTCTCTTCCACCACGCGTTCAAATCGCTCGCCCCGCTCGGTCACGCTGCTAGCGGCGGCACTGGTCGTGACGAGCGTAGCGCCCAGTAACGCGGCTAGCCATAGCGTACTCTTTGTTGGTCGTTGCACGGTGACCATCTCCTTTGTTGGTTTGGGTAACACTATGCATAGCTATACATACACAACCAACTCATAAAGGTTCCGTACAACCACTCGATTGAGGAGTCATTGAGCCGCCACAAAGCCTTTACCAAGGCCGACAGAGCATCACATCGCAGTGGGGCTCACTAAGCAGCATTTCGGTTAGCGGATTAGTTTGATGTGGTCGGCTGCGGCTGCCTAACATGACCAAGTCCGGCGAGTGCCGTTTAACATAGTCGTGGAGTACATCGCATGGCTGGCCCGGCTCTAACGCCAGTTCAATGTCCGGCACGCCATCCAGCTCCCGCAGCAGGCTCTCGACTTCGTTATCCAGCGCTTCCCGCAGGCGACTGACCTCGCGGTCACGCCACTGGGCGTAGAACGCTTGACTCCCCAGCTCCAATTCGCCGGGCAGGCTCCAGGCGTGTAGAAGCGTTAGCTTGGCCTCAGGAAAGCGAATCAGCGCTTCTTTCAGGGTCTGCCGAGCCGTCAGCGAGAAGTCGATAGGCACCACAATATGTTGCCACGGCTGAGTAGGCAGGTAAGACGCCACCACCACGGGGCACGGCGCGCTACGCAAAATACGCATCATGGTGGTGCCGTAAAGCAGGTCTTTTTGACCACGTTTGCGGTGCATACCCAGCACGATGAGCGACGCCTGACGCTCGTGGGCTTCCCTCACGATTTCTACATGAGGCTCCCCCACCACCGTTTGAATCATCAGCGATGGCAGTTCCAAGGCGTAATCTTCGCGCAGGTCGGTGAGCGTCGCGCTAATATCGTCGTTTACCGCGAGTTCCAGGTCATGGAGCATGCGATGCGGAAGGTAAGGGTCAAGCACGTGAAGGGTATCAAGCTGCGCGCCCTGCTGGTGGGCTAAGCGCAGCGCGCGGGCAAAGGCCGCGCGGTTTTCCTGGGAGAGGTCGGTGGCAAACAGCAGCGTGCGGGACATGGGCAGCTCCTTGGCCGAACAGCTCAGCCTAGTAGGCAAACAAACGGGCACCCTTCAGCATGGTGCCCGTTGGCCTATCCCGCAAGGAGACTCTGCGCCCTCAACACGTCAGCGATGGATTTACCACCAGGCATGAAAGTGATGCACCGGGCCACGCCCTTTGCCAACACTTAAGCGATGGCTAGCGGCCAGAGCATGATGAAGCCACTGCTTTGCCTCCGTAATAGCCTGCTCTGGGGCCTCTGCGCTAGCATCTTCCGGCAACTTGGCTAGGCAAGCCGTAATGGCTGATGAGAGCGCGCAGCCCGTGCCATGAAGGTTCTCAGTGGCAATGCGTGAGGCGGGCAGCCACTGATGACCGTTAGGGGTCGCCAGCAGATCCGGGCAGGTATCACCCCGTAAGTGGCCGCCTTTCAGCACCACATAGGGCGCGCCTAGCGCCACCAGTTTGGGCAGCAGTGCTTCCATCTCGTCCAGGCTGGCGGGCGATGGGGAATCGAGCAGCACGGCGGCTTCCGGCAGGTTAGGAGTAATCACATCCGCTAACGGCACTAAAATCTCTTTTACGGCGCGAATACCCGCGTCATCCACCAGGATGTCACCGCTCTTCGCCACCATCACCGGGTCGAGCACGATCCAACGCGGGCGCTGCTGGCGCAGTACATCGGCAATCACTTCGGCCACATCGCGGCTGGCTACCATGCCTATTTTCACGGCATCAATGGCCACATCGCTCAACAGATGTTCAAGCTGCTCACGAATTGCCTGAGGGGAAACCGGATACACCGAGGCCACGCCACAGGTGTTCTGGGCAATCACCGCAGTGATGACATTTGTGCCATACACACCCAGGGCAGAAAACGTCTTCAAATCGCCCTGCAGCCCAGCACCACCGGAAGGGTCGGAGCCTGCAATGGTGAGCACATTACGAAGGCGGGATTCGGTAGACATAGCGCTCCTTACGAGACAGAACAGTATCTGCCCTAGGATACCCAAGCGGTGGCGCTTACGCTGCTTTAATCGCAGCCCTAGCCTGCCTATAACAAAATGGCCGCCCGAAGGCGGCCATGGTAAGGGTACTGCGCTACACCTGTTACTGCGAGGTGTCACCTTCCGGGTTACGGGCGTTGTAGTACGCCTGCTCGGAAATCGCGTGGTAATCTTCTACTTTATCCTGGAAGGCGCGGTAAGAGTCGTAGATCCGGGTCGCTAGCTCGCTGGAGGCGGCCAGTTCACCCACTACCTCAGCTGAGTGTTCGCGGGCTTGGGCCAATACGTCGTCAGGAATGCGACGCAGCTCAACGTTATGCTCATTCACCAAGGTTTCCAGCGCGTCGTTGTTACGGGCGGTATACTCATCCAAGACGCTTTGGTTCACATCACTGATCGCGGTACGCAGAATTGCCTGCAGGTCAGCGGGTAGCTCTGCCCAGGCCTCTTCATTAATGATGGCCTCAAACATCACCGTCGGCTCATGCCAGCCAGGGTAATAGTAATAATCGGCCGCCTGGTGCAGGCCAAAGGCTAAATCGTTGTAGGGGCCGATCCACTCAGTAGCATCAATCGCCCCCGACTGCAGCGATGTAAAAATCTCGCCGCCCGGCATGTTCACAATCGCCACGCCCATACGGCTCATGACTTCACCACCAAGGCCCGGCATACGCATCTTCAAGCCGTCAAGGTCAGCGACCGAGTTGATCTCTTTGTTGTACCAGCCGCCCATCTGCACACCGGAAGAACCGGCTGCCAGTACATCGACACCGAACTCATCGTATAGCTCGTTCCACAGCTCCATACCGCCGCCGTAGCTCAGCCATGCGTTCATTTCCTGGGCGTTCATACCGAACGGTACGGCGGCAAAGAACTGTGCCGCAGGCGCTTTACCTTTCCAGTAATACGAGGCGGAGTGGCCAAGTTCAGCGGTGCCCTCAGATACAGCATCGAAGACTTCAAACCCAGGCACTAGCTGGCCTGCACCAAATACTTCGATGGTTAAACGACCGTCTGACATCTCTTCGACCAGCTGGGAAAGCCGCTCAGGGCCTTGGCCCACACCGGGGAAGTTTTTCGGCCAGGAAGTGACCATTTTCCAGCGGAAAGTCTCTTGCGCCTGAGCTTGGTTATCGAAGCTTGAAACCACCAGCAGGCTGGCAGAAAGAGCAGTCGTCATGGCAATGGCGACAGGCAGTGCTTTGGCTTTCATGCGTGAACCCTCTTGCTTATTTTATTGCTGTTATGGGTAGGGAATACCCACCTGACGCTTGCCGCCAGGCGGGTTGTTACAAGCCATTATGTGTCTGCAGCTTGGCTGCTTTTGGTTAAGGTTGCCACTCCCTTGCGTTGATAGCAGGGTTATTTTTCAACTCAGAACACATTAGAACTGGGTCGGTAGCCATGTTGCCAGCTGCGGGAAAAACGTTAGCAGCAACAGCATGCCTAACTGCATCAAGATAAACGGCACCACACCGCGATAAATCGCCGAGGTAGGCACCGATGGCGGTGCCACGCCGCGCAGATAAAACAGTGCGAAGCCGAACGGCGGGGTCAGGAACGAGGTCTGCAGGTTAATGGCGATCATGATACCCAGCCAGATAGGATCTAATCCCATAGCCAGCAGAATCGGCCCGACGATCGGCACCACCACAAAGGTGATTTCGATAAAGTCGAGGATAAAGCCCAGCAGGAAGATTACCAGCATGACAATGATCGTCGCGCCCACCACGCCCCCAGGCATGCCTTCAAACAGCTCGGTGACCATGTGCTCACCGCCGTAGGCACGGAAGACCAACGAGAATAGCGCCGCACCGATCAGAATCAGAAACACCATCGTGGTGACGTGGGTGGTAGAGCGCAGCACCTCTTTCAGGGTGGCCCAGTCCAACTGGCGATAGGCCAACGCCAGCACCAGCGCACCAAAGGCACCTACGGCCGAGGCTTCAGTGGGTGTCGCAAAGCCACTCAGGATAGAACCCAGCACCGCCACAATCAGCACCACCGGCGGTACCAAGCCTTTGAGCAACAGGATGCCTAACCCCGAGGTGTGGCCAAGCTCTGCCATCAGCTCTTCGCGGTCAGCCGCGGGCGCCATGCTGGGGCGGAAAAACGCCACCAAGCCCACGTAGATCATGTACATGACGACGAGAATCAGGCCCGGCACCAGCGCGCCCATAAACAGGTCGCCAACCGAGACCGTTTTCGGGCTGAAGATCCCCATATCCAGCTGTGCTTGCTGATATGCAGAAGAGAGCACATCGCCCAGCAGTACCAGGGCGATGGAAGGCGGAATAATCTGCCCAAGCGTGCCGGTGGCGCAGATGGTACCGGTGGCAAGAGAGGTGCTGTAGCCACGCTTAAGCATGGTAGGCAGTGACATCAGGCCCATGGTCACCACGGTGGCACCCACGATGCCTGTGGAGGCGGCCATCAACATGCCCACCAGCGTGACCGAAATACCTAAGCCACCGCGCATGGAGCCAAACAGCAGCGCCATGGCATCCAGCAGCGTTTCGGCCACTTTTGACTTCTCTAGCAGCACGCCCATTAACACAAACAGCGGCACCGCCAGGAGTGTCTGGTTGGTCATAATGCCGTAGAGCCGGTTCGGCAGGGCGGCAAGGTAGCCACTATCAAAATTGGCATCAATACCAACGGCTTCTAGCCCTAGCCCCATGCCAGCAAACAGCAGCGCGGTTCCCGCTAGCGAAAGCGCCACAGGAAAGCCGAACATCAGCACGATACAGATGGCGGCAAACAGAATAAGCGGCATAAATTCGAGCATCAAACACGCTCCTCAAGGTGATTTTCATCGGCGGCTGGCGGCGTTATCCGCCCGGTGAAGATATAGCCATTGCGCACTACTTCAATCAGGCCTTGAATAATCATCAATAAGGCAAAGACTGGAATGAGCGTTTTCAGTGCGTATACAGCGGGGATGCCACCGTAATCTGAGGAGGTTTCCATGATGCGCCAGGAGTTAGCGACGTAGCCATAGCTTGACGCGATGACAAACACCATCACCGGAATCAAGAGCAGGAGGATGCCCAGGATATTCACGAGTGCTTGTCGGCGGGGTGTCATGCCTCGATAAAAAATATCGACGCGCACGTGGCCATCGTGGCGAAAGGTGTAGGCAGCTGCAAGCATGAATACGCTGGCGTGCATGTACATCACCAGCTCTTGCATAAAAATGCTATTCACACTGAACATATAGCGAAGCAGTACAATCGCGAACTGAATCAACATCATAATGATGATCAGCCATGCAAGGGTACGCCCGAACCACTCCGAAGCGCGGTCCAGCGCACCAATAAACGCAGGTAGTTGTGTTGTGTCCGACATGGAAGTGTCTCGCGTAAAACGACTAAGGGGGGTCAGCGCCCCAGACAATAGCGCATATACGCAGACAATGCAGCGCCCGACAAGCGTTCTGCGAGCTTATTGTTAAACGCTTGGTTGAATCGCCGCGAGACACGCCGCTGGCAGCGGCAAATCAACTGCAATCGGCAGGTGGTCAGAGAACAGGTGATCCAGCACGCGCACATCGGCCGCTTCAAGGGTTTGCGAGAGTAGAATATGGTCCAACGCGCGGCGCGGCTGCCACGACGGGTAGCTAAGCAGCGGCTTGACCGGGTGTAGCGGCAATGACGTACTAAACCGCTCGTGAGCATGGAGCTGCTCAGGCGTACAATTTAAATCGCCCATCACCACCACATGGCGCAACGGCTCAATAATATCGCTTAAATAATTGAGCTGGCGCACACGGCCACGGTGGCTAAGCGCCAAATGCGCCACAAAAATATGCAGGGCATCAGGGCCTTCGCCGTAGCGCACGTGAATAGCACCGCGTCCAGGCAACATCCCAGGCAGCCGGTGCTCTTCAATATGGCTAGGGGTTAAACGTGAAAGCAGACCATTACTATGCTGTGCAAAATGGCCTAGGTTACGATTAAGTTGCTGGAAGTAGTGAGGAAACTTAGCCTGGGCGGCTAAGTACTCCACCTGATTCACACGGCTGGAGCGAAAGCTTCCACCATCCACCTCCTGCAGCCCCACCACGTCAAACTGCTCTAATACGCTACCTACCAGCGCTAAACGCTTAAGCCGCTGAGGATTAGGCAGCACGTGCTGCCAGCTCCGCGTGAGATAGTGGTGGTAGGCTGAGGTTTGAATGCCCACCTGCAAATTAAACGTTAGCAGCCGGATATGACCACGCTCAACCAGCGCGGAGGTGGACTGGGACGCAGGCGAACGTGTCTGCCCGCCTGTGTGGCCGTGCTCAAGCACCGTTATTGTGTGCGCTCGCTGCGAACTTTTTCGATCAACGCGTCAGCGATTTGCGGCATGTTTTCCAAGCTGCCTGCCGACTGCGGTGACACTACATAGCGGCCATCCACGATCAGCGCAGGAACCCCCATCAGGCGCATTTCACGCATACGGCTGTTGGCCTTATTGACCTCACTACGTACGCTAAAGGCGGTGAGCGCCTGTTTGGCTTCCTCTTCGCTAACGCCGTAATCAGAGAAGAATTCCGCAATCTTGTCAGCGTCGGTCAGCGAACGGTCATCCTGGTGAATCGCATCGAAGAAATCCGCATGCAGCTCCTCTTCAATACCCAGCGATTTGGCCGCATAGAAGGCCGTGGCATGGGTGTTCCAGTCACCGCCCATGGTAGCTGGCATTTTGACAATGCTGACATCGTCATCCAGGGTTTCGTACCACTCGTTTACTGGCGTTTGCAGCCGGTAGCAGTGCGGGCAGCCAAACCAGAACGCTTCGGTCACTTCAATCTGATCTTCGTCTACCTGGGTAGCTACCGGCGACTCAAGCAACGTGTAGTGCTGACCTTCTACCAGCTCCTGGGCACTTACCGCAGCAGACAGGCCAAGACCGGCCAGCGCGACCATCAACGTTTTCAACATAACGAGCATTCTCCAAATAAGCGGCCAACAAAAGTGAACCTGTGACCGTTAGTGTGTCAGGCAGGTTCCCCATTCTGCGGATGTTTCACAGAATGGGGAGGCCAACAGCGGGGAAATTAGTTCAAGCCCAGCACGTAGTTGGCCACGGCTTCCATGTCCTGGTCGCTCATTTTGGAAGCGATATCGCCCATCAGGTTGTTCGGGCTATTGGTGCGGTCACCCGAGGCAAATGCTTGCAGCGTGGAGATGGTATATTCCGCATGCTGACCAGAAAGAGCCGGATACACAGCGCTACCAATACCTACCCCGGTGGGAGTGTGGCAAGCGCTACAGGCGGGAATGCCTTTAGACATATCGCCCGCGCGGTAAAGCTCTTCACCGCGGGCCAGCAGCTCAGCATCTTCATCGCTGGTTTGGCCGAGGTTGGCGTCTTGGCCTGCAAAGTGAGCGGCAGCGTCCCAAGCGTCTTGGTCAGAGAAGTTATCCACTAGACCAGCCATTTGTGGAACTACGCGGTTGCCATCACGGATATCCATGATTTGCTTGGCGAGGTAGGACATTTGCTGCCCTGCCAGGTTGGGGAAAGTACCCACTGCGCTGATACCTTGCTGGCCATGGCAGGCTGCACAGGTTTGGGCGAGTTCACGTCCTGCCGCTGCGTCAGCGTCGGCTTGAAGGTCCGCTTGGGCGTGGGCGGTGCCAACGGCACCCATGGTAATTGCCAGGCTTGCCAGTAACTTTCTCATTGCTAATCCACTATGCCGTTTGATTATTGACTGGTACGCACCCTGGGCGCTGCCCAGGTTCAGCACATTACCAGGGTCAGCTCCGCCAAAACGAACAACAATGTCGTGTTGGTCGCTGCTGGCTAAAGCGCGATGGTACACTAGCGCCCCAGGTCGCAGTTATAAACCGCTTGCATTATAACGAATCACCCTAGCGGCGGGAATGCAAGTCCAGGTCTGCTTTTGGGGTAATTCGTCGCGGTACCGCTCTCTCCCACACTAGGGTTAGCCAGCGGGCCGTGTTATACGTTTGTTTTTCAGGATTAATTCCATGTCTACCCCCCATGATAGCCCAGTCCCTCGGCTGAACTACCCCACGGCGCGTTTTATGATCAGCGCGCCAACCCTGGCACTGTGTCCTGACGATACCGGTGCAGAAGTAGCGTTTGCCGGACGCTCAAATGCCGGTAAATCCAGCGCCATTAACGCGCTAACCCAGCAAAATGCGCTGGCGCGCACCTCGCGCACCCCGGGCCGAACCCAGCTCATCAACTTCTTCACTGTGATGAACGATGAGTCGCGCCGCCTAGTGGATCTACCCGGTTACGGCTACGCCAAGGTGCCGGAAGCGGTCAAAATTGAGTGGCAAAAGCACCTTTCAGACTACCTTCGCGGGCGTTTTAGCCTACGCGGTCTTGTGCTGCTAATGGACGTGCGCCACCCGCTGACCGAGTTCGACCAAATGATGCTCGACTATGCGGACCAGCGTGGGATGCCGGTGCATATCCTGCTCACCAAGGCCGACAAGCTGAAAAAAGGCCCGGCCAGTGCGGCGTTGCAAAAAGTCCGCTCACGCCTGAAAGAGTGGGAAGATTTGGTGTCAGTACAGCTCTTCTCGTCACTAAAACGCGACGGCGTCGATACCCTTTCCCAAAAACTAGACCAGTGGCTGCACACCCCAGAAGATGCCCGTTAATAGGCGTGGTCTAGGCACGCCTCTCCAGCCATGCAATCAGCTCCGGCAGCTCTTTGACATGGGCTATGCGGTGCACCCGTTCAGGCAGCATCTGGTCGCCGCATTCAGCCACCCAGGCGGCATGCATACCCAACTGCTGGGCGGGAAGCACGTCCTCCTTCCAAGAGTCGCCCACGTGCATGGCGCGCTGCGGCACGGTTTTCAGTCGCTCTAGAGCGGTCAAAAAAGGCTTGGGGTCAGGCTTCGGCGCGAGTAGCTCCCCAGCGGCAATCGCAACTGGAAAATGCGCCGCCAACGGTTGGCGCTTAAGATGAATATTGCCGTTGGTGATCGCCGCGAGCCGATAACGCTCAGCGAGCGCTGCCAGCAGCCCAGCTGCCTCTGGATGAGGTGTCACCTGAACTCGCAGGCGATGGAACTCATTCATTGCCGCGGCTGCCCATAACAGTGCAGCACTGCGAGGCAAACCGCTGGTTTCCAACTGGGCCTCTAACGCTCGTAGCCTTAGCCAGGTAAAGTCACCTCGCCGTTCAGGCACTTGGCTTGCCCACTGCTGGCGGCGCTGCAGGTAATCCGCCACGCCCTCCTCATACGTTAACGGCAGCGGCCCCTCTTGACGGGCAGCACGCCACGCTGCCAGCGCTTCCAGCAGCCAGCGGTAATGGCCCTCTTCGGTTTTCAACATCACGCCCTGGTTGTCCCATAGGGTGTCGTCTAAATCAAAGGTGATGGCGTCTAACGTGGCCATGATTAACTCTCACTGGGGCGGCGTTTGGCGCGCGGGTGGGCGGCATCGTAACTTTCTGCCAAGTGCTGCCAATCCAGCCGCGTATACACCTGAGTAGTGGATAGATTGGCATGACCCAGCAGCTCCTGCACGGCCCGCAGATCCTGGCTGGATTCCAGCAGATGGCTGGCAAAAGAGTGGCGCAGGCGGTGGGGGTGAAGATGTTCGGGCAGGCCGCGCACCACCGAGAGCTGCGCTAAGCGTTTCTGGATCGCTCGATGCCCCAACCGCTGCCCCCGCTGCCCGACGAACAGCGCCGTTTCAGCGCTGGCCGCCAAACTGGCCCGGCAGGTGAGCCACGCTTCCAGCGCCTGCTGGGCGCGTCGCCCCACCGGCACTTGGCGGGGCTTGCTGCCCTTACCCATCACCCGCACATGATTGGCCGTTAAGTGGCTCATATCCAGCGCCGCCAGCTCGGCTAAGCGCAGGCCGCTGGAGTAGAAAAGCTCCAGCATGGCTTGGTCGCGAAGCGCCAGCGGCGAGCCGTCGTGGGGCGTATCCAGAAAGCGCGCCAGCGCATCCACATCCAGCGGTCTGGGCAGATGGCTGGGCTGCTTAGGGGTGCGCAGTAGGCTGACCGGGTTATCTGCCAACACGCGATGCTGCACTAACGCATCGGCAAAGCGAGATAGCGCCGCACGTCGGCGGGCCAGGCTTCTCGGCGCCAGCCCACGGCTACGTTCGGCGCCTAAAAAGGCCCTCGCCAGCGCCGTGTCCAGCGCGCTGGCCTGGGTCACGCCACGCTGTTCGGCAAACTGGCAAAAGGCGGATAAATCCTGACGATAGGCCGCCACCGTGGCCGGGCTGGCATGGTTGGCTAGCTGCGCTAAGTAGTCAGTGACCGTGTCTGCCAGCAAGCTATCGCTATCCATGCGGCTCCGACCCCAACCGCAGCAGTAGGCGCGCGACAATATCGCCCAGGTACTCGGTAAACAGCGTATCCATACTGGCGCGGTAACATTCAGGGTCGGGGCTAGCGAGCAGCAAATAACCCAACTGCTCGCCTGCTGAGAGGCGTGTAATCGCACAGGAACCCGCTTTACGAGGTGCTTTGGTATGGGGCAGTAGGCACTTCCAATCGCTGACGCTCAGCTTGGCGCAGCGACTGGTGCGGCCATCCAGCAGCGCCGCTAGGCGGGCGCTGGCGTGCTGGTCGAGAATATGGCGCGGCGGCTGGGGAGGTGTGGGCTCCGCATCGCTTAACGACGCGGGGCACCATAGGGCCATCGCCGGTGTTTGAAAGCGCTCGCTAAGCTGAGTCGCCAGCGCTTGGGCCAGGGCATCACGGTCTTCCGCTTCGACTAAGCTGAGCAGCGTTTCCCGCAGGCGACGGTACTGAGCCTCGTTATGACGAGCGGTTTCCAGCAAATGCTCAAGCCGCCCTTCCGCCGTTTCAGCTCGCTGGCGCAGATCGATCACCAACCTCTCCAGCAGCGATACAGCGCCGTCGATATTTGGGTGCGGAACCTTGAGCTGCTGCAGCAGCCCTTCACGGCCAATAAAAAAATCGGGGTGACGGGCCAGCCAAAACGCTACTTGGTCAGGGTCGAGCGTTTTGCGCGGCTCAGGAGCTTGAGACATCGCCGTTCTCCTCGCATTAGTTGAGTGATACCCGACCATCAAACACCCGGGTAGCAGGGCCCACCATGACGAGTGACGCTTCGGGGTCAGGCCACTCGATACTGAGCTGCCCGCCGGGCAAGTGCACTTTCACTGGGCTCTTCAGAAGCCCCTGACGAATCCCACTGGCCACCGCCGCACAGGCACCGGTGCCGCAGGCAAGGGTTTCACCGCTGCCGCGCTCAAACACCCGCAGGCGAATCTCACTGGGCGATACCACCTGCATAAAGCCCACGTTTACGCGCTTGGGGAAGCGTGGGTGAGATTCCAGCAGCGGCCCCAAGCGCTCCACCGGGGCACTATCCACGTTCTCTACCTGGAGGACAGCATGAGGGTTGCCCATGGAGACCACGCCAAGCTGCAGCGTTTCGCCATCGACTTCTACCTCATGCAGCGGTTGATCACCCGGCGCTTCAAACGGCAGCGTCGCCGGGTTGAAGCGCGGCCTACCCATATCGACCCGCACCATGCCATCGTGCTGAACGTTGAGCACTAACGGGCCACCGGCGGTTTCCACATGGATTTCGTGCTTGTGGGTTAAACGCTGGTCGCGCACAAAGCGGGCAAAGCAGCGCGCGCCGTTACCGCAGTTTTCTACTTCGCTGCCGTCGGCGTTGTAGATACGGTAGCGAAAGTCCATATCCGGGTCGCGGGGCGGTTCGACGATCAGCAGTTGATCAAAGCCAATGCCAAAACGCCGGTCCGCCAACTGGCGGATCTGCTCATCCCGCAGGCGCGCCCGCTGGGTGACCAGGTCCACCACCATGAAGTCGTTGCCCAGGCCGTGCATTTTGGTGAAGTGGAGCAGCATCAGCGCGCCCCTTCCGGCAGCAGCGCCTCGCCGGCCCACAAGCTTTCCAGCGTTTCCCGAGCGCGTACCACGTGGTAGGTGTCACCATCCACCATCACCTCCGGCGGGCGTGGGCGGCTGTTGTAGTTCGAGGCCATGACGAAGCCATACGCCCCGGCCGAGCGTACCGCTAGCAGATCGCCTTCGGCGATAGCAAGCTCACGCTCTTTACCCAGGAAGTCGCCGGTTTCACACACAGGGCCGACCACGTCGTAGGTGGCGTTCTCACGAGGCTGGCGGGTATCCACCGGCACAATCGCCTGCCACGCCTGATACAGCGCCGGACGAATCAGGTCGTTCATGGCCGCATCGACAATGGCAAAGTTCTTGGTCTCGCCGGGTTTCAAGAACTCTACCCGGGTGAGCATCAGTCCGGCGTTGGCCGCAATAGAGCGACCTGGCTCAAACAGCAGCGTGAGCTTTTCGCCGCCTTCCCAGCGGGAGAGGCGCGCCAGCAATTGGCTAGCGTAATCGAACGGTTGGGGTGGCTTCTCGTCACGGTAGGGCACGCCTAAGCCGCCGCCTAAATCCAGATGGTCGATCTCGATGCCGCGTTCGCGTAGTCGCTCCATCAGCACCAGCAGGCGCTCCAGGGCATCTAGGAACGGAGCCGTTTCGGTAAGCTGCGAGCCAATGTGGCAATCAAGCCCGGTCACCCGAAGGTTGGGCAAGCTGGTAGCCAGTTGGTACACCTCCAGCGCGTCATCCACCGGAATGCCAAACTTGTTATCTTTTAAGCCGGTAGAGATATAAGGGTGAGTGCCCGCATCCACATCAGGATTGACGCGCAGCGAGACCGGAGCGATTTTCCCCAGCTCACCTGCCACGGCATTCAGGCGCTCAAGCTCTGGGCGCGACTCGACGTTAAAGCATTTGATGCCGACTTCTAGCGCCCGCGCCATTTCATGCGGCTGCTTAGCCACCCCAGAAAAAACCACTTTGGTGGGGTCGCCGCCCGCTTTTAGCACCCGCTCCAACTCGCCTACCGAGACAATATCAAACCCGGCCCCCATGCGGGCCAGTAGGCCCAGCACGGCAAGGTTAGAGTTGGCTTTCACCGCGTAGCAGATTAAGTGCGAGTGGCCACCCAAGGCTTCGGTGTAGGCGCGGAAATGGCGCTCAAAGGTCGCTTTTGAGTAGACATAGCAGGGCGTGCCCAGCTCGGCGGCCAGCTGCGTTAGCGGCACATCTTCGGCGTAGAGCACGCCGTCGCGGTAGTTAAAGTGATCCATTACCCCTCCTGCTCGGCGGCCGAATCATTGGTATCGTCAGGCAGATAAAGTGGCCCCTTTTGACCACAGCCAACAAGCAGCAGTGCGGCCATTAGCAGCGCGCTAAGTGTGATTGCACTGCGTTTCATGACGCACCTTTCAGGGCTGCCAGCGCTTCTCGCGCACGATTTGCAGCGGCGCGCACTTGGTCAGGCGCCGTGCCGCCAATATGGTTGCGGGCAGCAACCGAACCTTCCAGCGTCAGCACCTCAAATACGTCCTGCTCGATGATATCGGAGAACTGCTGGAGCTCTTCGAGGGTCATTTCAGAGAGATCTTTCTTGGTTTTCAGGCCGTAGGCCACGGAGAGACCCACGATCTCGTGAGCATCACGGAAGGCCACGCCTTTACGCACCAAGTAATCCGCCAGGTCGGTGGCGGTGGAGAAGCCGCGCCGCGCCGCTTCGTACATGCTCTCTTTTTTCGGCTCGATGGCGGGCACCATGTCCGCAAAGGCTTTTAGGCAGTCGCGCACGGTATCGACGGCATCAAACAGCGGCTCTTTGTCCTCCTGGTTATCCTTGTTGTAGGCCAGGGGCTGCGACTTCATCAGCGTCAGCAGCGCCATCAGATGGCCATACACACGGCCGGTTTTACCGCGCACCAGCTCGGGCACGTCGGGGTTTTTCTTCTGCGGCATGATGGAGGAGCCGGTGCAGAAGCGGTCGGGCAGGTCGATAAAGTTAAACTGCGCACTGGTCCACAGCACGAGCTCTTCACTCATCCGCGACAGGTGCATCAGCAGAATGCTGGCAAAGCTGGTGAATTCGATGGCGAAGTCGCGATCCGACACCGCATCCAGCGAGTTTTCAGCAGGGCGGTCGAAGCCGAGCAACTCGGCGGTTACGTGGCGGTCGATGGGGTAGGTGGTGCCCGCCAGCGCCGCGGAGCCCAGCGGCATCACGTTCACCCGTTTACGGCAATCCAGCAGGCGCTCGTGGTCGCGGGCCAGCATCTCTTGCCACGCCAGCAGGTGGTGGCCGAAGGTGACTGGCTGAGCCGTTTGCAGGTGAGTAAAACCGGGCATGATGGTGTCGGCCTCGCGTTCGGCAAGCTCAATCATGCCGTCGCGCAGGCGTGTCAGCTCCGCTTCAATCACGTCGATCTCATCGCGCATGAACAGGCGAATATCGGTGGCAACTTGGTCGTTGCGAGAGCGGCCGGTGTGCAGTTTCTTGCCAGTAATGCCGATTTTATCGGTCAGGCGCGCCTCGATGTTCATGTGCACGTCTTCCAGCGGTACCGACCACTGGAACTCACCGCGCTCAATTTCGCCCTGAATCTCGGTCAGGCCGTTAATAATGGCGTCGCGCTCTTCTTCGGTGAGCACGCCCACCCGCGCCAGCATGGTGGCATGGGCAATTGAGCCCTGAATATCCTGGCGCGCCAGGCGCTGGTCGAAGTTCACAGACGCGGTAAAGCGTGCAACAAAGGCATCGGTGGGCTCGCTAAAGCGACCGCCCCAAGACTGGTTCGTAGCTTGGCTCATCGGAAACATATCCTGCTGACAAAACTAAGGGAATCGTTACCGGAAAGTGTACCAGAGTCACTACGTGGAGCGGCATGCCGTTTTATGGCAGTGTTTATAACGAGGTAGGAGATTCTTGGCTAGCAACGACTACTAGCGGCGTTTTCAAATATGCCTTCAGCGCACTCAAGGCCATGGGGCGAGCAAAGTAGTAGCCTTGGAAGTGGTCGCACTGCAGGGTACGCAGGAAGTGAAACTGCTCGGCGGTTTCAACGCCTTCAATTAACACCTCGAGTCCCAACTTATCTGCCATGGTGACAACGCCCTCTACAATAGCGGCGTCACGGGAATCAACGGCCACATCGCCCACAAACGAGCGGTCAACCTTCAGCTTATTGATGGGTAGGCGTTTTAGATAGCTAAGGCTTGAGAAACCGGTGCCAAAGTCATCCAGAGCAATGTGCACGCCCAGTTGGCGCAGGGCCTGTAAGGCCTGAATGGTGTGTTCGGCGCTATCCATTAACACACCTTCGGTCAGCTCCAGCTCTAATAGCGCGGGGGGCAAGCCACTACGCGCCAGCACCTGCTTTACGGAGTCTAAAAAGCCTGGGCGCTGAAACTGCATGGGTGATACGTTAATCGCCATGGTGATGGGGGTCGCGCTTTCGGCATTGAGCACCACCGCATCGCGGCAGGCGGTTTCCATCACCCACTCACTGATGGGGATAATCTGCCCGGTATCCTCAGCCAAAGGAATAAACTGCCCTGGCGGGATGTTGCCACGCTCTGGGTGGTACCAACGGATCAGCGCTTCAACCCCAGCGACCCGCCCGCTATGGTGAATTTGCGGCTGGTAATGGAGCTCAAACTGCTCCTGCTCAATGGCCTGCTGCAGGGCATGGCGCAAATTCACCCGCTCGGTGACCTTGCGGTTAAGTTCGTCGGTATACCACTGAAAGGTGTTGCGCCCCCTGCGTTTGGCCTTGTACATGGCAAGGTCGGCCTGCTGAATGAGCTGACGCGGCGTTTGAATAGTGCCATCGTTGGTGGCGATCCCAATACTGGCAGTAATTCTTAGCTCGTTGCTGCGATACCAGTAAGGTGCCGAAACTCGTGCCAGCAGCCGCTCGACCACCTGTAATACATCGTCTTCGTGGGCTAAATCCGGCAACAGTACGATAAACTCATCGCCGCCAAATCGGGCCACGGTGTCCCAGGGGCGCAGCTCCTCCTCCAAGCGCTTGGCGACCTCTAGCAAAATATAGTCGCCCACTTCATGGCCGAGGGTGTCATTGATTGGCTTAAAGTCGTCTAAATCAATGAACAGCACTGCTAAATAACGCTGGTAGCGTCTGGCTAACAAACAACCTTGGGCAAGGCGCTGGTCCAGCAGCAGCCGGTTGGGCAGCCCGGTCAGCGCATCGTGATTGGCGTTATGGCTCAGCTGGGCCTGATACTCTCGTTGGGCGGTAATATCGTTTTGCGCACCGATAAAATGAGTGACTACGTCAGCTTCATCGCGCACCGGGGAGATATAAAGATCGTTCCAGAAAGGCGCGCCGTTACGGCGATAGTTGCGAATCACCACGTGCACATCGCGCTGCTCTTTGATGCCTTTGCGCAATTGCGCCAGGGTTGCAGGATCCGTGTCGATTCCTTGTAGAAAACGGCAGTTGCGGCCCAGCGCGGCCTCTCGCGAGTAGCCGGTGATGCGCTCAAAGGCCGCATTCACATACACCATCGGCAGATCAGGACGCTGAGCATCCACAATGACCACGCCATTGGTGCTGGACTCCACGCTGCGCTCCAGCAGCGTCAACTGCCGTTCAGTGTCTTTGCGCTCGGTAATATCCTGAGTAGAGCCCTGAACTTGAATAATTTTCCCTAGCTCATCGCGCACCGCTCGGCCAATCACTCGCACCCAGCGCCGTCGCCCCTGCTGGGTAATAATCTCCAGCTCTTCGTCAAAACTTATCCCCTTCTCACAGCAGTTGGTAAACACGGCTTGAATACGCGACCGAGAGCTTGGCGTGTAAAAAGCAATCGCCTCCTCCAGCGTGGGCTGGTGGCCAACAGGCATATCGTGAAGGCGGCACACCTCCTCCGACCAGATCGGCAGCCCCACCGCTAAATCCATATACCAGCCGCCGATATGTGCTGTCTCACCGGCAATACGAAACAGCCGCTGATTGCGCCGTAGCTGCTTTTCAACCGCCTTTCGCCGGGTGATATCTCTAGCGATCACATAAATCACCTGCTCACCAGCAGAAGCGGACACTTCCAACCAAACGCGCCTGCCATCTACCGCTAACGCACAAATATCGAAGGCATTAATTTTTTCACCCCGGCATACCCTTGCCAACGCTGCTTCGATAACGGGATGATCACGTGGCTCTACCACGACACCACAGGGCCTACCCAGCAGCGCTTCTGCTTGGTAACCCAGTAGCGACTCAAAGGTTGGGTTGATGCTGAGCAGCGTGCCCGCAAAGTCAATGCAGCAGAACAAATCCTGCGAAAGCAGAAAGAATTGGTCTAGCTTGCCTTGCGGTTCAACAGGGGGCATGGCATTTCCTAACAGGCGTTAAACGCGTTCAGCGCTGGCCCTAAATTCGGCCGGTTATTTTTACTGTGTGGCTGGGTGCTTTATGATGAGAATTATCACAGTTCGACGCGCCGTGTCAGCGGCAAAGGGAGAATCAGGTGTCATCCATCACTAAATTGCGCATCGCCACGCGTAAAAGTCAGTTGGCCATGTGGCAGGCCGAGTACGTCCGCGACCGCTTGATGGCGGCACATAGCGGTCTGGAAGTTGAGCTTGTCCCCCTCTCCACCAAAGGCGACAAAATTCTCGATACGCCTCTCTCCAAAATTGGTGGCAAAGGGCTATTCGTCAAGGAGCTTGAAGACGCCATGCTGGATGGACGCGCCGATATTGCCGTGCACTCCATGAAAGATGTGCCCATGCACTTCCCGGAAGGCTTAGGGCTTTCGGTGATTTTGGAAGGTGCTGATCCCACCGATGCGTTTGTGTCCAATCACTATAACAGCATAGATGAACTGCCCGAAGGCGCACGTATCGGCACTGCCAGCCTGCGCCGCGGATTGCAGATGCGCGAAGCGCGCCCAGATCTACAGATTCTCAACCTACGCGGCAATGTACAAACTCGCCTTGGCAAGCTCGACGATGGTGAATTTGACGCTATTATTCTGGCGACCTCTGGCCTGCAGCGCTTAGGCCTCGACGCCCGTATTGCACAGGCGCTGCCACCTGAGATTTGCCTGCCCGCCTGCGGTCAAGGGGCGCTGGGCATTGAGTGTCGCCTGCACGACCCCGAGTTGATCACGCTGCTTGCCCCGCTGGACGACCAGGACACCGCTACTCGCGTTCGAGCAGAGCGCGCCATGAACACGCGCCTGGAAGGTGGCTGCCAAGTGCCGATTGCCGGGCACGCCGTACTGGATAAAGCCAACGATACCCTGTGGCTGCGCGGGCTAGTGGGCAACCCAGAGGGCACCGAGGTACTGCGTGCCGAGGGCCGTGGCTCTATCCACGAGCCGGAAGCGCTCGGCATTCGTATTGCCGAAGAGCTGCTGGATCAAGGCGCTGGCGATATCTTGGCAGAGGTTTACGGCCGCAACGTATGAGCCAGCCGGTACTGATCTGCCGCCCAGGGGAGCGGGGCGAAGCGCTGGCCGATGCCCTGCGGGCAAGCGAAGGCTGGGTGGAGTCGCTTGACGTGATGCATCTGGAAGCGCTGCCTGAAGATGCTACGCAGCGCCAAGTCTGGTTGGATATTGATCAGTACCATAAGATAGTGGTGGTCAGCCCCTTTGCCGCTTACTGTTTAAGCGAGGCGCTGGATCGCTACTGGCCGCAGCTACCTATCGGTATTGATTACTATAGCGTTGGACGGGGCACTGCCAGCATACTGTTCGATCAGCTTGGGGTTCGGGTACGTATTCCTCCGCCCCAGCAGGGTGAAGACACCAGCGAAGCGCTGCTTTCGCTAGCGTCGCTTCGCCACCTAGCACATCAACGAGTGCTGCTGGTGGCAGGAGAAGGCGGCCGCACGCTGATCGCCGACACTCTAGCGGCACGCGGGGCCACTATTACCCGGCTGGCGGTCTATCGGCGGGTTTATCAGCCGCCTTCGCCAGCGATGCAAAAGCGCCTCGCCACAGGTGCCTACCGGGCGCTGATCGTCACCAGCGGCGAACTGCTTGAATATCTGGCAAAATGGTGTGGTCCAGCAGCGTTGAACCAACCGCTAATCGTTTCCAGTCACCGTTTAGCTACACTGGCCGGTAAACTGGGTTTTTGTGACCTCAAGGTGGCGTCGGGAGCAACGCCGGCTGCGCTGGTGGCCGCGTTGGATCGGTCCTGCAACCCATAGGGTGCCGATGTCGATCAAGGAACTTAATAAGGGCTAGCGACAGATGAGCAAACAACCAAACGAGCAGGAAGGCGTTAACAACACGTCTGCCGATGCATCCCAAGATAACGCGCAACCGAGCGATACTACGGCATCATCGGCGAAAAGCGAGTCGACTGCTGGCAGCGCCTCCTCCTCTTACGCGGCTAAGAACAGCCGCTCGCGCCGCCGCAATAAAGGTGGCTCAAGCGCTTCGACTACCAGCGCTTCAAATGCCAGTGCACCCACGTCCGGCACGGCAAGCACTGCGCAGGCCAACGCCCCAAAAGATACCAAAGCGACGGCAGCAGACACCAAGCCGACCGCCACAGCAACACCTGCAGCGTCCACCTCCTCGAAAAGCGGCAGTACATCCGCTACTGGAGGCCCAGGCAAGCCGACTCCGCCCTCCTCTACCGGTGGCGGCAGCAGCAAAGGTGGCGGCGTAGCCATTGCCCTGGTGATTATCCTGGCACTTGCCCTGGGTCTAGTAGCGTGGCAAGGCTGGCAGCGCCTGGATAGTCAGCAGCAGCGCTTAGATGAGCTGGCTCAGCAAGCCCAGAATAGCGCTTCTCAGCAGGCCGTTAGCGACCTTGAAACACGTATCGATGAGAGCGAAGCCGAGCGCGGCCAGGCGCTAGACAGCACCATGAGCGAACTGCGTAGCGAGCTGGATAGCTACCGCAGCGAAGTGAACGGCACGCTGGACGACGTTCTGGCTCAGCTCTCCCAAGAGCAGGACACCGACGAGCGCGACTGGCTACACGCCGAAGCCGCCTACCTGCTGCGCCTGGCTAATCAGCGCCTACAGTTAGAAGGCGATGTGGAAGGTGCCGCCGCGCTGCTGCGTACCGCCGATGCCCGCCTAGCCGATGCTGATAACCCGTCACTGACGCCCGTGCGTCGCGAGATTGCCAACGAGCTCGCTGCGCTAGACGCCGTACCCCAAGTAGACCGTACCGGTATTTACCTGGCCCTGAATGCCCAGCAAGAGCGCGTGGCAGGCCTGCGCCTGTCTCAAGAAATTGAAGAGCGCGCCGTGACCTCAGGTATCGAGCAGCCGCCTACCGGCACTTTCCAGCGTCAGCTAGCCCGCTTTGGTGAAGAGCTGAAAGATCTCGTGGTGATTCGTCAGCACGATGAAGCGCTGGAAGCCCTAATCACGCCTGAGCAAGAGTCTTACCTGCGTCAGAGCCTGCGCCTGATTCTCGAGCAGTCTCAGTTAGCGCTGCTCAAAGAGGAGCCGGAGCTATATGAAGCGAGCATCGACAAAGCCCTGGAACTGCTCAACGGCTACTACGATACCGAGCGTGAAGAGACCCAGAGCGTGATTGCCCGTCTGCAAGAGCTGAAGCAGGTTCAGGTACAGCCTGAGCTGCCGGACATCAGCGCCTCTCAACAAGCGCTGGCCAGCTTCATCGACAATCGCTTCGAGTCGCGCCGTCAGGATGGAGGTGATGCATGAGAAAACTCATCCTGCTGATCGTTGCGGGCCTCGCGGTTGGCGCGCTCTTTGGGCACCTGATGATGTCGGTGCCCGGCTACTGGCTGATCCGCGTTGGTGACACCTCGGTTCAAACCTCGTTCTGGTTTGGTCTGGTGCTGCTGCTGGGTGCCTTTATTGTGCTGCACTTCGCGCTGCGCCTGCTTACCGGCATTATTCGCCCGGTTGGTCGCTTCCGTACCTGGAACAGCCGCGCCCGTAACCGTCGCGCCATGAAACGCACCGTGCGTGGTTTGGTGGCACTCACCGAAGGCCGCTGGAAAAAAGCCGAGAAAACCTTGGTGCGCGCCGCCGACGACTCCAGCACACCGCTGGTGAACTACCTATCGGCCGCGCTGGCAGCCCACTATCAGGGCGACCACGAGAAGTCCCAGGAGCATCTGAACCAGGCCCAGCTGACCACCGACGGCGCGGATACCGCCATTGGCCTGATGCAGGCGCAGCTGATGATTGACCGTCAGCAGCCGGAAGAGGCTCTGGCAATTCTCAATCGCCTGGATAAGCAGCTCACCAATCACCCGCAGGTACTGAAGCTTTTGAAGCAGGTACACCTGAGCGTCAACGACTGGGAAGGCCTGCGCCGCCTAATTCCACGACTGGCTGCGCAGAGGCTGATTACCCAGCAAGAGCGCGAACAGCTGGAACTCAAAGCGTATCGCGAGCTGATCATCTTCGAAGCGAAGAACCCCACCAATATCGAACGGGTTCGCGGGCTGTGGGCGGATATGCCCGACTACCTGCGCGGCAATACCGAGCTGATCGTGCTCTATACCGAGGCACTGCTGCACGCCAACGAAGAGCCGATTGCCGAGCGTCTGCTGAACCACTCGCTGGACAACCACTGGGACGCCCGCTTAGTGAAGCGCTACGGCCTGCTCAACGTGGATGCCGCTCGCCAGCTCGCCAAGGCCGAAAAGTGGCTACAAGAGCGCCCCAACGACCCCGAGCTGCTGCTCGCCTGTGGCCGCCTGTCGCTGCGTGTGGGCCAGTGGGAAAAAGCGCTGGAGTACTTTGAAGCCAGCCAGCGCCAGCGCCCCAATGGCGAAGTGTGTGCCGAGCTTGCCCGCCTCTACGCAAGCCTAGGCGAGCACAACAAGAGCCAGCTCTACTATCGCCATAGCGTCGATATGCTGGCGAAATCTCTGCCATCGCTGCCACAACCCAGCGATGCCAGTGACAGCACGCAGAGCGATAAGAAAGCAGCGAAAAAGACGGCGTAACCGCCTTCTGCAACGCAAAAAGGGTGCCCACGGGCACCCTTTTTTAATGACGCTTCGCTACACGCTCTCGGTAGGCTTCTCTGAGGCCGCCGCCTGCAGTTCAGAAGTACAGTGACCGCAGCGAACGGCCTTGATCGGCACCACCATAAAACAGTAAGGGCAGGGCTTTTCGGTCGGGTCTGCCGGTGCCACCGCCTCTTCGCGCTTTAAGCGGTTGATGGTACGCACCAGCAAAAACACCACGAACGCGACGATGGAGAAACTCACCACCGCGTTGATAAACAGCCCCACGTTCAGCGTCACCGCCCCCGCCGCTTGAGCTTCCGCCAAGGTGGCATAGGGCGCTCCCGCCACGCCTTCCCGCAATACGACGAACAGATTCGAAAAATCGATCCCACCCACCAACAGGCCAATCAGCGGATTCATCACGTCTTTGACAAGGCTTTGCACGATCAGCGTAAACGCCCCGCCAATGATGATACCCACCGCCATATCAATCACGTTGCCCTTAACAGCAAACTCGCGGAATTCCCGAAAAAATTTAGCCATACCCTACCCATCCTTACCAAGCCAATGAAACGCCAAGGGCTAAGTTGCCCTGAGAGAAGGATGGGCCACGGTTAAAAGTGCGGCAAGGGCTAACGATACAAGGGAGTTATATTATTGATGGGAGGCAGCCATCACCGCCTCTAGCGCCGCTTTATATCCCTGCACGCCTAGGCCAGCAATCACGCCATCGGCCCGTAGCGAGACATAGGAGTGGTGGCGAAACGACTCGCGCTTATGCACGTTGGAGAGATGGACTTCGATGACCTGGCCATCAAAGGCGTTCAATGCATCGAGGATCGCCACCGAGGTATGGGTGTAGGCCGCCGGGTTGATAATAATGGCCTGCGTGCCATCCACCCTCGCTGCGTGGATGGCGTCGATGAGCGCGCCTTCATGGTTACTTTGCAGGCAGGTGATGTCCCAGCCTGCCATTACCGCTTTTTCGCGCAGCAGGTTATTCACATCGTCCAGTGTGTCATAGCCATAAATCTCTGGCTGACGCGTGCCTAATAAATTGAGATTAGGCCCATGTAACACCAATACTTTGCCCTGCTGCATAGCGCTCTCCTGCGGTGATGTGGTTAACCATGTCTTGTGTTAGTCAGCACGTTCTAACACCTTCCCCCAAGCGCTGCCAGCGCCTTATCCAGTGATGCCTGCTGGCGCTGTTCATACAGCGCAATTTCATCAATCACGGAGGCACCCAAGTCACGCTCGAATTGGGCTTGGTTGGCTTGGCTTGCGTATTCATCGCGCTGCTCGCCGCCCAGGTTCGACTGGAAGATGCCCGCCGCGCTAACCGGCAGGAAATCTTCATAAATCATGGGCTGGCAGGTCAATGCGCCTTGATCAATAAGCGCTTCAAGGGTATCCGCGTTGATCTGCTCGGGAAGCGACACATGGGCACCCGGCACGGCGTCGTAGTGGAAAAACGCCAGCTCTTCGCGGCGCAGGGTTGTGTTGTCGTCAGGAAATGCCTGAAACACCTCGGCGAGCTGCGACTGATGGACGTTGTTATCTTTGGCAGGAGGCAGCTGCTGCGACTCGGCCAGCAGGCGGTCGTATAGCGCGCGCCCTTTTTGAGTGAGAGCAACCCCGCGCTGCTCGATTTCACCGAAGCGGGCGGTATGGTGTCCCGCCACGCTGTCGGCAAAGGTAATGGTCTCTTCCAGCGCTTTGAAGCTGGTTTGGCGCAGTAGAATCGGGCAGCGGCGACGGGGCGGGCCTTCGATCACCGCCTTAGGGTCGATGCCAACACTCGGCATCTGCTGCTGCACCGCATCGATGTCTAGGGTGCGCGGGGTAAGATGGTTGATATGCGGGCCTCTAAAGCTCACCACGTCAGCAATAAGCCGATGCTCCTGGTGTAAACGGTCATAGGTGGCACGATCCACCGTCGCATCGTGGTGCCAGCGGAACGTATCGAGCGCGGCCTGCACGAATGCCTTGGCATCGGCTGCGTTTAAGCCACTTTGCTCTTCACAGCGGGCGATTAGCGCCTGGGCCTCGGGCGTGACGATCTCACGGCGAGAGAGAATTTCCCGGGCCTGCTCACGCAGTTGAGGGTTCTCGATGAGTTCAAGACGTAACAAGGAAGTAAATACGCGGAAGGGATTGCGCTTCAAGGCGTCATCATCCACCGGGCGAAACGCCGTGGAGTGCACCGGCACACCGGCAGCAGCCAGGTCGTAATACCCCACGGGATGCATGCCCATCACCGCAAACATACGCCGTAACAGTGACAGCTCTTCAGGCAAACCAACGCGGATCGCTCCATGGCGCTCAACGCTAAGGCGCGCTAGCTCATCCGATGATTTGAGCGTGTGGGCTAAGGCGGCATCCTCTGCCAGCACATTATGATTCACGCTCTCCACCAGCGAGAGCAGCGTGCCATATTGCGGCACTTCCTGTTGATACATCGCCGACATCGCTTTGGAAAATTGATCGCGAATATCGTCGGCGCTTACATAAGCAGCATCCATGGGGCGTCCTGTTGGTCATCTTGTGAGTGTTATAACGATTACCATAGTAGCGCTGCAGCGACGGGGGAAATTGCATAAATTTGGCCGTTATCTTCATTAACACGCCTTGAGCCCCCGCCACAGCACATGGTGTTACGGTTACACTAAGCCTTTCTGTTTCGACAATTCTACGTTTCGACAAAGGCCACCGCTTAGATGACTGCCTCACGCTCGCCGCTACCGCTCTATCTGGGCTTGCCCATGTGGGCCAATCAGGATTGGCAGGGCAGCCTCTACCCGCGCCAAGCCAAGACCGACCTGCTCAGCGATTACGCGGCGGTGTTTTCCAGCGTGGAGGGCAATACAACGTTTTACAGCGGTGCGCCTAAGCCCGATATCATCGCTGCCTGGGCACGTCAGGCCCCTGCTCATTTCCGTTTTTGTTTTAAACTGCCCGCCAGCGTGACGCACGACCAGCGTCTCGGCAGTTTAGCGTCTGCCTGGGAGTTTATAGAGGCACTGACGCCGCTCCATGACCGGCTTGGTCCAACCATGGTCCAACTACCGCGTGATTTCGGCCCCTCAGAGTTACCTAAACTCGAAGCATTGCTCGCCCACTGGCCAGTGCAGTTGCCCTGTGCTGTTGAGGTGCGCCACCCTGTTTTTTTCCACAAGGGTAAGGAGGAGAAGGCCCTCAACCGATTGTTGATAACTTATGGCGCTAATCGTGTGATGCTGGATGTGCGTCCGGTGTTCTCGACCCCCGCCGAAGGCCATGCGGGCCTCGCTCATGCCCAACAGGAAAAGCCGAAACTCCCGTTACACGTGCTTTCCACAGCGGAGCAACCGATTATTCGCTTCATTGGCCATATTGACAAAACCATCAATACTCGCTACTTCGCTCCGTGGATAGAGCGCCTAAAGCTGTGGATAAGTCAGGGGAAAACCCCTTTCTTATTTGTGCATACAGCGGATAACCGTGAGTCTCCTGAGATGGCTCGACACCTGTACCACGCCCTTCAACAGCACATCGCACTGCCTGAGCTTGAACCCTTTGCCGATGAAAAGCAGAGCCAGCTGTTTTAAGCCGTCTTTTTAGATGAGCTGACTGGCAAGCCCTACCATGATCGGATAAATTGCGCGTTCTTTCGGAAAAGTACGCTGGCAATTTCTCTATTTCCGAAAATCGGCGCACTGCGCCGATAACGACTCATTATAATTGAACGTAACACAGGTGATTTATGGCAAAACTTGCACATGCACAGTGGTCATCTCGTATGACCTTTGTGCTAGCCGCAGCGGGTTCAGCGGTTGGCTTAGGGAATATTTGGAAGTTCCCTTATATGGTAGGTGAAAGCGGCGGGGCTGCTTTCGTATTTGTTTACCTGCTCTGTATTGGGCTCATTGGCTTGCCCATTCTTGTTTCTGAGTGGCTTATCGGGCGGCGCGGTCAGAAAAACCCTGCGAGCACGATGTCCGAGCTGGCACGCCAAGCCAATAAATCCAGTATGTGGGCCGTGGTTGGCATCAGCGGCATCATTGGGGCGTTTTTAATTCTGTCGTTCTATAGCGTGATCGGCGGCTGGTCGCTCTACTACACCCTTAACTCCGTCACTGGCACCTTCAGTGGTCAAGATGCCGACGGCATCGGCGCGCTGTTTAACGGCATGCTCAGCAATCCTGGGTTGCTGTTGCTAGGCCACTCTGCCTTTATGCTCTTGGTGATTGGCATTGTGGCTCAGGGTGTCACGAAGGGTCTGGAAGGCGCTGTGCGCATCTTGATGCCGGTGTTGGCGCTACTGCTGGTTGTGCTGATCGGCTATGGCATGTCGACCGGCCATTTTGGCCAAGCGCTGGAGTATATGTTTAACCCGGATTGGAGCAAGCTAAGCGCAGAGACAGTCCTGGCAGCGTTAGGGCACGCCTTTTTCACCCTTTCGCTGGGTATGGGCATTATGATGGCGTATGGCTCTTACTTGGGCAAAGAGATCAACCTGCTCCAAACCGCCCGTACCGTCATTATTATGGATACGGTGATCGCACTCGGGGCGGGGCTTGCGATCTTCCCCATCGTATTTGCAAACAACCTTGACCTAGCCTCAGGCCCTGGGCTGATCTTTGTTACGCTGCCCTTAGCATTTGGCAATATGGACGGCGGCTCTCTCCTGGGGTTGATGTTCTTCCTGCTGCTCACCTTCGCGGCCCTTACCTCGGCCATTTCACTGCTTGAGCCAGTGGTTGAGTTTATTGAAGAGCGCACGCCGCTGTCTCGCGTGATGGCGACCGTTGTTGCCGGGGTGGGCGCTTGGGCGCTGGGTATTGCCGCTCTGCTCTCCTTCAACGTGTGGAGCGAGCCGCTCATGTTCGGTATGGGCGTGTTCGACCTACTGGATACGCTGACCAGCAAAATCATGCTGCCGCTTACCGGTTTAGGCGCGATTCTCTTCGCTGCGTGGTGCTTAGAGCGCAAGAGTGTCGAGGCTGAGCTTGGGCTGTCAGCCACTGGCGTAAGCGTATGGAACATCATCGCGCGCTATGTAGCGCCCGCGGGTGTCATCGCTGTCTTCGTCACAGGCTTACTCTAAGCCGTTACGGCCCCGCTAGCTGGCGGGGCTGTTCTATCACACGCTGTTTTTAGTGCAATTCGCTCTCTTGCGGTTCGTCATCGTCCGGCATGGGAGCGATATCCCGCGATAGCTTCTGAAACTCCCGATGCAGCTCAATCCCTCTGCGTGCCCTTAGGCTACGCTGGGCGGCGCTGCGCCGACGTTGGGCATGCTCATCGACCTCCATACTCATGAATATGTCGAGCAATTCGCTTTTTACCGAGGTCATTCGTTCGACGTTTCTCATGATCGACGCTCCTCCAGGTGAAGTTGCCTACGTCCACCTGCATCCGTGACGACTGATTTTTAAATGATGCAGTGCGGCACGTCACTTCTTACTATAACCTACTTGACAAAATGATGACGATTCTTGAAGAAAGGGGTTAACGCCCTTTAAACGGCAGCCATTACGGGTGATTCCCGCTGCCCTCTTCGCGTCACTCAGGCATACTGTGGCCACCTAGGCTGCATAAGCACGATCAAGAATTTAAGGAGCTGAACGTGAGCCGCGCCCTGTTCGATGAAATGAGACGCCGCATGGAGCATTTCCGTCGCTCCGAACAAAAGGTAGCGCGGTTCGTGCTGCGTAACCCCGATGAAGTGATCCATATGCGGATCGTGGACCTGGCCACTGAGGCGAAGGTGAGCGAGCCCACCGTGGTGCGCTTCTGCCGCGCCCTCGGCTGCAACGGTTTCCAGGACTTCAAGCTTCAGCTCGCCCAGATGCTGGCCAGCGGCAGCCAGTTCGCCCAGTTCTCGATGAACGATAGCGACTCGGTGGCGGAGTTCTCTCACAGCATTTTTGACTCCACCGTCGGCACACTGCTGTCGGTACGCGATCGGCTCGACAATGAAGCCTTGGGGCGAGCAGTGAATGCACTGGCCATGGCCAACCGGGTGGAGTTTTACGGCTTTGGTGCCTCTGGTGCCGTGGCGTTCGATGCCCAGCACAAGTTCTTCCGCCTTCAGATCTCGACCTCCGCCTACGCCGACCCGCACATGCAGAACATGTCGGCGGTGACGCTGCAAGAGGGCGATGTGGTGGTGGCGATTTCACAAACCGGGCGTACCAAGGCACTGGTGGCCAGCGTGCGCTTGGCCCGCGAAGCGGGGGCGACGGTGATTGGCCTGTGCCCCAGCGAATCGCCGCTGGCCCATGAAGTGAGCCTGCCGCTGTTTATCGATGTGCATGAAGATACCGAGATTTACACGCCGCTCAGCTCGCGCATCGCCCACCTGGTGCTGATCGACGTGCTGGCCGTTGGTGTCGCTAAAACCCGCGGCCCCAAACTCGCCGAGCAGCTTAAAGCGGTGAAAAAGAGCCTGACCACGCTGCGTTACCCAGACGACCACTAACGGCGGGCTAACGCGACGTACGCTGTATACCCAGCCAGTGGGCGGGCTGTGCTAAACTGACCGCCCATTTTCGAACCGGCAGCGGCTTATATGGACGACGTCACGGCGATACTTGATCAGCTCAATCCCGCTCAGCGGGAGGCGGTGAGCGCCCCCCAAGGCAACCTACTGGTACTGGCGGGGGCTGGCTCCGGTAAAACCCGCGTGCTGGTTCACCGCATTGCCTGGCTGATGCAGGCCGAGGGGCTGTCTCCTTACGCGCTGCTGGCGGTCACGTTTACCAACAAAGCAGCGCGGGAAATGCGCACGCGCTTAGAAGCGCTGCTGGGCATTTCCATGCGCCATGTGTGGGTCGGCACCTTCCACTCCATTGCCCACCGGCTGCTGCGCACCCATTGGCAAGATGCCCGCCTACCGCAACATTTCCAAATCATTGATTCCGACGACCAGCTCCGTCTGATCAAACGGCTGCTCAAAGATTACTCGATTGACGATGAGCGCTTCCCGCCCCGCCAGGTACAGGGGTTTGTGTCTGGCTGCAAAGAGGAAGGGCTGCGCCCGCATCAGGTCAACGTCAACGGTGATGGCTATTTGGCACAAATGGTCGAGCTGTACGAGCGCTACCAGCTCACCTGTGAACGTGGCGGGCTGGTGGATTTTGGCGAGCTGCTGTTGCGCAGCCTGGAGCTTCTGCGCGATAACCCACCGCTGCTGAACCACTACCGCGAGCGCTTTGGGCATGTGCTGGTAGACGAGTTCCAAGACACCAACACCCTCCAGTATGCGTGGCTGAAACTGCTCACCGGCCAACAAACGCCGATGACAGCGGTCGGCGATGATGACCAGTCGATTTACGGTTGGCGCGGCGCCAAAGTGGAGAATATTCGCCGCTTTGAAGAGGAGTTTACCGATACCCATACGGTGCGTCTGGAACAGAACTACCGCTCTACCAGCGCAATCTTGGAAGCCGCTAACACGCTGATTAGCCATAACAGCGAACGGCTGGGTAAAAACCTCTGGACCGATGGCATCGAGGGCGACCCGATCTCGGTATACGCCGGGTTTAACGACCTGGAAGAAGCCCGCTATATCGTTGACACCATTAAAGAGAAGGTCGACGAGGGCTTTAACCGCCGTGATGTGGCCATTCTTTACCGCTCTAACGCCCAGTCGCGGCTGCTGGAAGAGACGCTGATTCGCCAAGGGATGCCCTACCGCATCTACGGCGGCCACCGCTTTTATGAGCGGCTGGAGATCAAAAACGCCCTGGCCTACCTTCGCCTGCTGCTCAACCGGGACGACGACGCCTCCCTTGAACGCGTCATCAACGTGCCCACCCGAGGCATTGGCACCCGCACGGTGGAAATCGTCCGCCACCGCGCACGGGAACAGGGCGTTTCGCTCTGGCAGGCGCTCCACGACGCGATTCAGGATGGCACCTTAAGAGGCCGGGCGGGCAACGCCGTGCAGGCCTTCGCCAACCTGATTGAGCAGCTCGATAACGACGCCGCCGGGTTACCGCTGCATGAAATTATTGACCATGTCACCGCGCAAACCGGGTTGATCGAGCACCACAAAAGCGAGCGTGGCGAGAAAGGCCAGGCGCGGGTCGAAAACTTGGAAGAGCTGGTCACCGCCGCGCGCGCCTTCACCCATGGCGACGCCTTTGAAACCCCGGAAGCGGGCGAAGGCATGGCGGCGCTGGAAGCATTTTTATCAGAAGCCGCCCTCAACGCAGGCGACCACGAAGCCGAAGAGTTCGAAGACAGCGTGCAGCTGATGACGCTGCACTCGGCGAAAGGGCTAGAGTTTCCGGTGGTATTTATCGCCGGTGTGGAGGAGGGGCTGTTCCCGCATAAGATGTCGGTGGAGGAGCCTGGGCGGCTCGAGGAGGAGCGCAGGCTTTGCTATGTGGGCGTTACCCGCGCCATGCAGAAGCTCTACCTGACCCACGCGGAAACCCGCCGCCTGCATGGCAAAGAGGTGTTTCCACGTCCGTCGCGCTTTCTGCGCGAACTGCCGCCCCATCTGCTGGAAGAAGTACGCCTAAGGGGCCATATCTCCCGCCCAGTGACCGCATCGCGGCAGAGCTTCGCCCAAACCAGTATCGAGAGCGACGGCGAGCTGCCCGCACTGCATGTCGGCCAGCGGGTCGAGCACCCGGTGTTTGGTGAGGGGATTATTCTCAACGCCGAGGGCGAAGGTGCCCGTGCTCGCGTGCAGGTGAGCTTCGACGGTGAAGGCGTGAAGTGGCTTGTGCTCGGGTTTGCCAAACTCACGCCGCGTTAACGACAAAGGGCAAGGGAAG
>NZ_JAMZBE010000017.1:0-38646 GCF_024158645.1 Halomonas sp. 707B3 | reverse complement strand
GCCGCGTACTGCTCAACGATGCACTTTATAGCGACCTCACCGCCTGGGTGAACCGCCACTACCGCGACCGCCTGACGAGTGAAGACCTCGCCGACCCCCAGCTCGCCACAGAAGTGCTCACCGCGCTGGACGAGCTGACTCAGCTCTTGCAGATAGGGTCGGTGTATCCGTTCCAGTTGGGGTAGGTAATGAACGGCCAAGTTCGTGTTTGCCAACGGCCGGATGGTGCAGGTGTTGAACGATGACGCCTGTGATCCAGCCGACGGGCGATAAGGCGTTTGCCGAAACGCTGATTCGTCACAACATGGCGGCTTACCACCAGCAGCTAGGATGGCACTGGGACTCCGCCCTGTTTGATCAGCAGTGGCGCGAGTTAGAGAGCTTTGAGTTAGTCATCAATGCAACCCCTGTGGGCGTGCTATGCCTCCATCAGGAGGATGACGCCTACCATATCCGGGAGCTGCAAATTGCCCCGCCGTGGCAGCGCCAAGGCTTGGGAACGGCGGCGCTCCACTTCGCCGAAGCGCATGCCCGGCAAGCGGGTGTTCACCGATTGCGGCTGCGGGTATTTAGTATCAACCCCGCCATGGATTTATACGAGCGCATGGGGTTTCGAGTGCTGAACACTGAAGACGCAGTGCATGCTATGGAGCGGCGTATTGTGTGATCCTCGCTATCGACAACTATATCGACAGCTATATCGACAACTAAGCAGGCGATGAAGCAAACGCTTTAGGGCATTGGCTCTCATACAGTGCTGCCAGTGCTTCGGCTTTGGTATCTTCATTCCAGCGTTGGGCGTAGGCTTGGCCGCGGTGGGCGAGGGTGGTGCGAAGAGCGTCATCAGAGAGCAGTCGGCTGACGTGTTCTGCAAAGCGGGCAGGGTGCTCTTCCGCGATCAGGCAGCCCTCATCCTGTTGCAATACATCTTGAGTGCCCATGATGGCGGTCGAGACGACTGGAGTGCCCAGCGCCATGGCTTCCAGCAGTACCAAGCCTTGGGTTTCGGTGCGGGAGGCAAACACAAAGGCATCGGCTGCTCGGTAGGCATCTTGCAGTGCGCCATCTCTGGGAAGGTAGCCTAAAAAGTGAACCGCATCGGAGAGGCCTGCTTGCTGGGCCTGCTGTTTCAGTGAGGCGAGTGCCGGGCCTTCTCCGACGATGACTAGGTGAGTCTCCGGGTGCTGGTGGCGCACCTTGGGCAGCATATCGATCAGAAAACCGATGTTTTTCTCATACGCGGCGCGCCCTACAAACAGCAGCAGTCGACCTTGCGTTGGAAGGCCATGACTTTTGCGGAACTCTCCGCCAGCGGTTTGTGCGACGAAATGAGTGAGCGACAAGCCCGTTGCGATGGTCGCGATCGGGGAGCGAACGCCATAGACCGATAGGGCAGTGGTCATGGCGGACGAAGGAGCGACGACGGCGGAGAGCTGATGGCACTGGTGCACCGAAAATCGCCGGGCGGCAAAGCGCAGGCTGCGGCGAGGCAGCCACGGCACGTAGTGGTGCAGATACTCTTCAAACAGCGTGTGGTAGGTGCCCACCACGGGTACGCCGAGCCGTTTACTTAATGCCACGCCCGCGTAGTGCGCCACAAAGGGGGTGTGAATGTGGATCAGATCGAACTCGATGGCGTGCAGCGACGGAGCCAGCGCCATGATGGCCTGGTAGCGCATCATGCGGTCTTCCGGGTCACCTAATACGCCTCGTGAATCGATACGCCAAAGGCGCGGGTCTTCGTTGGCGTGATCCATATAGCGAGGGCAAATCAGATGTACTTCGTGGCCCAAGCGCTCCAGCGCCCCACGAAAGCTTTCAATCGACGTGGAAACGCCGTTCACCCGGGGGAAGTAGACGTCGGAAAGCATTAAAATCTTCATCATAAGCGGCTTAACGGCTGGCATTGCGGCCTAGTGTGGCAATGTGCCGTGACACCGCCATGACAGCCGCTGAGGCTACCACTTCTTTTCATCATCTTATGGATATGACATGCGACGTTTTTTAGTGCTGCCCACGTCCCGGGCGGGCTGGGGGCTTTTCATTGCCTTTGTGGCGCTGGTATTGGCCGGTATTTGGCCAGTGATTGGTTGGGTGAACCGGGCCACGCTGGTGATGGGACTGCCGCTGCTGGTGGTGTGGAGCTACGTGATCATGTTTGCCTGCGTGGCAGTCATGCTAGTGGGCAACCGCATTGTAGAGCGAGACGACCATGAGTAGTGCCTGGCCGCTGGTCATTACGCTTTTATACGTGGCCACCGCGATGCTGATCGGCCTTCGCGCACGGGCAGGCCGCTCCATGAACAGTCTTGAAGAGTGGGGCGTGGCGGGGCGCAGCATGGGGCCAGTGACGCTTTACCTTCTAATCGCGGCGGGCAGTGTGAGTGCTTACACCTTCATGGGCGCGCCGGGCTGGGCTTATTCCAAAGGAGTGGCCGTATTTTATGTAGCGATTTATCTGGCGTACTTGGCGCTGGTAGCGTGGTATTTCGGGCCGAAGGTATGGCAGTTCGGCGAGCAGTTTGGCCATGTGACGCAGGCAAGCGCCATTGCCGACCGCTACCAAAGCCCTGCATTGGGGGCGCTGTCCGCGCTGGTCATGGCGGTAGGCTCCGTGGCCTACGCGGTGCTACAAACGATTGGCTCTGCTTATATTCTATTCGTGATGAGCGGCGGGCAGATTCCTGTTTGGCTGGGCGTACTGTTGGTGCTGGCCTGCATTGCGGTTTATCTCTACGCCAGCGGGCAGCGGGCAATTGGCCGCACCAACGCTTTCCAGGGCGTGCTGATGCTGGTGGTGGCCTGGGCAGTAGGCCTGTGGGCCATACACAGTGCCACCGGCGGGCTGAGTTTTGCGGGCGTATTTGAACGCATCGCCGCCGAGCACCCCGAGTTTCTGACCCTCCCCGGTGCGGGGGGCGATATGAGTTTTAGCTTCTGGACCACGTCGATCATTGTCTCCATGTTCTCGTTTATGCCCCCCGTTTGGACGCAGTGGATGAGCGCCTCTTCAGCGCGCACCATCCGCCGCAGCGCGACGTGGCTACCCACCTACTACGTGGTGATTCTGCCTATGGTGGTGGTGGGCTTTATCGGTATTTTCTCGCTGCCGGAGCTGGCCCGGGCAGATACCGTGGTGCTGGAGTACGCCATGCAGCACTTGCCCGTGGTGTTAGTTGGACTGCTGGGCGCGGGCACCTTGGCCGCCTCTATGTCCTCCAGCGAGCCGTTTATTCATTCGGTGTCCCTTTCCGTGAGTAAAGACGTGCTGCAGCCGTTGCTCAAGCTCTCGGAGGGCACTACCGCCAAGCTGGCGCGTCTTTTGATTCTGCCCATTATGTTTCTGGTGATTGCGCCGCTGGCGATTGCTGAGCCGGGGAGCCTGGTGATGATTTTGCTGGTGGGGCTTGGCTTTGCCTCGCAGGTTTTGCCCGCCTTTATCGGCATGTTCTTGTGGCCTCGCGCCTCAAGGCTGGGCGTCATGGCGGGCATTTTAGGCGGTTTTGTGGTTACCGTGGCGTTCACCACCTTATGGCGGCATCCGCTCGGCATTCATGCAGGGTTTTGGGGGCTGATGGTCAATTTGCCGCTGTTTGTGCTGGTGTCGCTAGCAACCCCAGCTACGTGTGAAGAGGTGGTCGAGCGCTTCTTTCGCATTTCAGCGCCCCGTGGCCTGACGCGTTTGGGCAAGCGAGTGTCTTAATCTGTTAACGTGCATCGTCTACGCTTACAGCAGAGCGTTTTAATGTACCCACAAAGGCATTGCAATGAGCCACGCATTGACTGGACACAACCGCCCTCAACAGGTCATTGAGGCCATTCAACAGGCGAATGCGTCGCTAAGCGCGGCGCATCGGCAGGCGAAGTACGCCAAAATGGCGGCCTCTCCCTATCGATTCTTTCGCGGCTCCAACCATCTCTATTGGCAAGATGTTTGGCACGACTGGCGCTTTGCGCTATTCGGCGGCTGGCCCAATACCCAAACCTGGCTTCAGGGCGATGCCCATGCCTACAACTTTGGCGCATACGGCCACCACGATGACCAAGTGCGCTACGGCATGGATGACTTCGACGATGCGTTGATTGGGGATTACCAGTACGACGTGTGGCGGCTGGCGATTAGCCTAGTGCTGGATGCCCGCGAGAACGCCGAGCTGAGCCCCAAAGCCATTGATAAAGCGCTGAACAAGCTGCTGGAAGGGTATATGGACACCCTTAGCGTTCATCGTGAGGATGACGTGGCGATCCACGCGATCACGCTGGACAACGCCAAGGATCCGCTTAAATCGTTTATGGGCAAGGTGGCCGATAAGCAGAGCCGTGCCCGCATGCTGGAGAAGTGGACGACGCTAGACCCAGATAAAGGGCGTCAGTTTGCCGAGCGCCCCGGTAAGCTCGCCAATCTGCCTGCCGATGTGGCAAGCCAGCTACGGCGCATCATTGAGCAGGAGTACCAGCAAACGCTGCAGCACCCCATCAAGGAGAGCGACCCGCAGCACTTCTTCGTCAAAGACACCGCGCGGCGCTTGGATGCAGGCACTGGGTCGCTGGGCGTCGAGCGGTACTACGTGCTGATCGAAGGCGGGGCGGATCACGAGCACGACGATGTGATTCTGGATATCAAAGAGCAGGTCACGCCAGAAGCCTACCGCCTGATGGACAAAGCGCAGCAGCAGGCGTGGCGCAAGCTGTTTCCCAATGAAGGTATTCGCCATGCCGCGGCGTTCCATGCTATTGCGGAGCACCCGGATGCCTACCTTGGCTGGTTGACCATGAACGGCAAGGTGTTTTCGGTACGCGAACGCTCACCGTTCAAAAAGGATTACCCCACCCATAAGCTCTCTGGCGGTAAGGCCTACCGCAAGCTGGCGCGCCAGTGGGGTGAAATTCTAGCGCGTGAACACCTGCGCGGTGCGCAGGCACTTAACCGAGGCAAAGCCGCACCGTTTGCCGACGCGGTATGCCAGCGGTTAGAAGGGCGTGAGGAGCAGTTTATCGGCGTGGTCTCAACGCTTGCTAAAGCCTACGCCGACTGTGTGGGTCAAGACTACCAGGTGTTTATGGAGCATTTTCTAGCCACCGACGCAGAGTCCTAGTAGGGGCTGTACCGTGCCGGTGGCTAAAAACTTAACGAGTTAGCTGCTACTGGCACCACCGACAATGCCACTTCTTAAGCCGTTTTCCTGACCGGAGCGGCTTTTTAGATGATGGGATACGGTGTCTTCTGGGGAGCCTGCCATTTCACGGAACATCCCCATGGAACCCAGCAGAGCAGAAGACTCGTAAGGCACGAACACTCGCTCGCCGTCTTTCGCCATGGTGGGCAGCACTTTGATATAACTTTGGCCAAGCAGGTAACCCACCACCGTGCGCTTGTTCTCCTCGCTATCGCCGATAGCGCTAAGCACCAGCTTGATGGATTCTTGCTCACCTTGGGCGCGTAGAATGGCGGACTCTTTATCGCCCTGAGCGTTTAAGATGGAGGATTCACGCTGGCCTTGGGCCATGGCAATGGCGGCCGATTTTTCACCCTCGGCTTCGGTCACCGTGGCGCGCCGTTTCCGCTCGGCGGCCATTTGCAGGCGCATGGCCGACTCGACCTCTTCCGGCATGGCGATATCCTGCACTTCCACCCGGGAGATTTTCACACCCCATTTAGAAGCTGGCTCTTCCATCGCCGCCTGAATCTCGTTGTTGACCTCTGCACGAGACTCAAACAGTTTATCCAGCTCCATTTTACCCACCACCGAGCGCAGCGTGGTTTTCGCTAATACCTCAACGGCTTGGCTCATGTTCTCGACTTCATAGACCGCCCGCTTGGGGTCGATGATCTGGTAATACAGCGCGCCGTTGATGCGCACCGTGACGTTATCCGTGGTCACCACGGGCTGGCCGGGGAAATCCATCACCGTTTCGCGGCGGTCGATGCGGGTCTCATCGGTGGTGATGGCCGTGTACTCCTCGCCCATTTTGCGATAGCGCAGCATGGTGATGGCGCGGGGCTGTTCGATAAACGGAATGATGATGTTAATACCGCTCTCTAACACGCGGTGAAAAGAGCCGAGGCGTTCAATCACCATCACTTCCGACTGGCGAACGATCACCAAGCCTTTCGAGATAATCAAAATGCCAATGATGACAATAATCAGGCTAATCAATAGGCCGGGGCTAATCGGTAAATCCATTTTAAAACTCCTTGGTGTTGGGCGTATTGCGTTCACTATCGAGTGTTTCAGGTGATGATACATTCACCAAAGCGGTCGTACCTTCAAAGTGTTTGAACACGACCTGAGTGCCTTCGGGCAGCTCTGTTTGGCCACTTTCAAGCACACGCAAACGGTAGAAATCGCCGTTCACTTTAATCCCTGTGGCATTGTCGTAATCTCTCAGCAGCGTGGTATAGCGGTTGCCTTTTTCTACGCCGGTACCAGTGGTGCCGTAGGCAACCCCTTTGGGAGAGAAGCGTGGCCGAATCACCATCACGCCTAACGGCACCAGCACTCCCGCAAAGATGCCCATGCTGAGCAACTGCCAGGGTAGCGATAGCCCCAATGCCGTGACGGCAGCGGTGAGCGCCGCCGCGATGCCGAGCGCCAACAGCACCATCGCGCCAGAGGTCAGTTCGGCTAGGCTCAACAGCAAGGCGAGCACCAGCCAGCTGTAAGCAGGGTTCCAATCCATATGTACTCCATGGCTAGCGACGAAGGATGTTTACCAGAGTAACGCACTTAGCCCACCTTGACCTGCGGGCAGCCTGTAGGTTTTAAACTTTAATTACCTATCTCGCCGATAAGAGTGCTGCCATGCCGACCTACATTGGCGTCCCTGATGTGGATTTCGCGCAAGGCATGATTCCCCATCACGAAGGTGCCATCGCCATGGCAGAAATTGTGCTGGAGCACGGCGAAGATGACGAGATTCGTCAACTGACCAAGAGCATTATCGCCGCTCAAGAGAGTGAAATTGCTTTTTTGAAAGCGTGGTTGCAGCGTCACGGCTATTAAGCCTGTCTGGCTCTCTGATCACTACACCCTTCCCGAATGAGTGATATTCTGCCCGCTTAAACAGCAGGTGATGAGGGAGAGCCGCGTGTCGGGTGTGATTTATTGGTTGGATATGGCGGGAGTGATTGTGTTTGCCCTGTCGGGCGTGATTTTGGCCTGCCGCTCGCGGATGGACCCGTTCGGTATGCTGGTGCTGGCGGCGGTGACGGGCATTGGGGGCGGTACGCTGCGCGATTTGGTGCTGGGCGTTAGGCCGGTGTTCTGGGTGACCGACCCGACCTATCTCTGGGTGATCTTGGCCACGGTGGGCGTGTCGCTGGTGGGGTTTCACTACATTCACCGGCTGTCTCGGGGCTTTTTGCCGGTGGCGGATGCCTTTGGGCTGGCGCTATTTACCGTGATCGGCACGCATAAAGCGCTGCTGCTGGGTACCTCTGGCGTGGTGGCGGTACTCATGGGCATGATGACCGGCGTGGCGGGCGGCATGATTCGTGATGTTCTAGCCCAGCGGGTGCCGATGGTGCTGCGCGAAGAGATTTATGCCACTGCTGCCATGGCGGGCGGGATTGTATATGTCGCGCTGCAGGCGCTCGAGGTGCCGCTGACATTCGCCATTGCCGCCTCATTGAGCGTGACGCTAGGCCTGCGCTTAGCGGCGATTCATTGGCACTTAGCATTGCCTGTGTTTGCCTGGGTAACGGTACCGCCTAAAACCCATGATGAAGCCGCCGCACCCCTGTCCACTCCGCAAAAAGCCAAAGAGCGCGTGCGTATGATTCGTCGAGAGCGCACGCGCCGCTAAGGCCTTGGAAAACGCTGGGCTTCTCGCCAGCGGTCAAACCAGCGCTTGGGCTGGAGTACTCGCAGGGCCGGTTCGCTGTCATTCAGCTCCACGCCGAGGCCCACGGCACCCAGCCGCGCATAAAGCGCGCCGTTGGCTTTGCCGTCGGCTAGGGTCATATCGGAAAGCAGTAGCAGCGGCCCGCCTGTGAGCGTGAGGTCATGCAGGCGTATTTGCTCGTCGCTCACTGTGAGTAGGGCATGACCGTTGATGTTATGCACGTTTAAAAGCCTGCCCAGCCAGTCACTCTCCCGGGCACGGGCGAGAAATAGCCGAGCCAGTAGCCCAGTATCGCGCATGCCTAACCGTAGCTGGCTGGTGAGTTGTATCGGATCATCCCAGTTGAGTTGGGCTTCTTCCATGGTGAGCTGCACCCACCAGCCCGCATCCTGAGTGCCGTCGTCGCTTCGGCGAAAGACGTTTTCCAGGCGCAGGTAGGAGTCATTGGCGACAAAACGGCGCGTTTCGATATCGCCCTCGGTGAGCTGTAGGTGCAGTGTCACGTCTCCCCTCAGGCGCTGCTCCAGTAGCGCCATCTCGGTTTCGAAAGCGCGCAGCGTGATATCACCTTGGGCGCGCAGCCCCTCTAGCAGCCATTCGCTGGTTAGGCTGGCACTGCCGGAGAGTAGCTCAACCCCTGCATCTTCTGGTAAATAGCGGTTGTAGCGGGCAATGTCCGGCACCTCGGTAATTGGCAGCGCAACTCGGGTGGTGAAGTGTTCTGGAACGGGTGAGTCCAGCACGTCACTAAAGCGGTCGGTTTGGGTGGTGAGCGCAAAGTGGCGGCCTTCCAAATGCGGGCGGTCATCATCTTGCCGCCGTAGGGCAAATTGTGGAATCCCCAGCGAAAGCTGTGCCTGCTCGGGGCTATCTAACTGGGCGGTCAGCTCGCCGCGCCCGGTGGCCAAGTAGTCGAGAAACGTCACTTCCAACTGGTTAGCATTGACCCGCAGCCGCGTAGGGGCTTGCAGCGTGTCATCAATAAACGCGCCTTGCAGAAAGAGCTGGCCGTTGCCGGAAAGCGATACGCCGTGAGCATCCGGTAAAAACGTGTTGAGAAACCCCAGCCGCTGCACGCTGCCCTCTATCGTGAACTGCCCGCTTGGGGTGGCGTTTTGGCGCTGAAAGCGACCGTCACGCAGCACCAGCGTGCTCTCCAGCGCTTCGCCGGGATGCTGCGGGTCGGCCACCTGCCAGCTTAACCGCGAGCCGCTGATGTCCAGCGCTGTGCCATCCAGCGCCGCTTGGTTGATGGCCAGCGCAAGCTGCGTATCGCTCACCAACGTGCCGCTTTGCTCGCTTCGTTGCCAGTCGGTGGTCAGCGCGTTGCCAGCCAGATAAAGCTCCCCGCTCAGTTGCTCGGTCGTAAAGCGTAGCTGCCCGTGGCTGGTGGCCGAGCCGCTGTTTAACGTTAGCGGAGAAGGGCGGGGCAACACCGCTGCAAGGTAGGGTTGTAGCGCTTGGATATTGGGCAGCGTTGCTTCTTTCCAGCTCAGTTGCGCCGTGGCGCTTTGTTGTGCCTGTTCGGGGTCGAGGGGGCTTTGTGCGGCTAGCGTTAGCGCTGCGTTCGCCAGTAAGGTTCGCTCCTGATGGCGCAGCGTGGCGTCTGAGAAGGCCAGCGTTGCCGCTACTTGCTCATCGGGGGAGAGCGTCGCGTCGAGCGTACCGCTGCCTTGCGCGGTGAATTCAAGCAGCTCTGCGCCTAGCGTGGGGGCTTGAACGGTTAGCGATGCTTCATAAGGACGCGCATCCCGAAGCGTCGCGCTGGCGGCGATACTCCCCTGGCCGGATAGCCGAATCCCTTGGCCATCGAAGGCCGTTGCGAGATAGCGGTCGAACATGTCGAGTCGCGTCACCTCGCCCGATAGCTCAAGTGAGGCGCTAGTGGGCAAGTCGAGCTGATCCAGCCGCTGGTTGGGGATGTGTGTAGAAAGAGCGAGCCGTGTGTTTGTAGCGTAGGGGTACGTGTCGGCTAGCGTGACGTCCTCCAACTGAGTAGCGAAGCGCAGTTGCCCATCCTCCACGGCGAGCCTGACGCGCCCCTGGCCCGTGGCGGTATGCGGCGGCGGTGTGTCATCTGCTACCAGCCAGCGGCGCGTGTTGTCGGTTCCTTTCAAGCGCTGCTCATCGAGAGAGAGCGCAAGCACTGGGGCTGCTAATGTGAGCTCGCTGTCCGGCTGTAGTTGGCCCTCGGCAAGCGCAAGCTCACCTTCCAATACGCCGCTGCCTGCTAGGCTCAACCAGGGCAGCGCTTCTAGGTAGGGCATGAACACATCCCAAGCGTCGGCTTGAGCCGTGATGGCAAGCTGGGCGGTGAGGGCGTCGAGCAGCGCCTCCGTCAGCGCATCGTTACTTTGCTGGGTGGAAAGTGAGTCCAGTGACGCCGTACTGCGTAGCTGAATATCCTGCACCAGCGTGGTTTGATCGCTCAAGCGAACGAGGCGGCCTTGGGTAATGTCCAAACCTACATAAGGCACGCTGAGGGTCTCTTGGCTGAATTGGGTATCCTCGACCTTCAGCTGGCCCTCTGCTTCCAGCGCAACATCCCCTACGGTGAAACGACGAATACCGTTGGCATCCAGCGCTTTTATATGTAACTCGCCGCGCAACAGGGCGAGCAGCGACAGCGAGAGCGTGGCTTGCCGGGCTTCTACGGTGATGGGCAGAGCATCGTCTTCCCGGGCAAGGTAGAGATTTTCCACCTCCCAACGTCCTGGGTGGAGGCTCTGGGCGCTGGACCAGCGCACTTCGACGCCCTCAATGGACGATAGCTGTTGGGGAAGCCACTGGCTGTTGAGTAGCCAGTAGCTGCCCAGCAGCCAAATAAAGGCCAGTGCTAGCCCGCCAAACAGCAGGGCGGCTAGCGGTCGAAAACGGCGGTTAGTAGAGGGCGTGTCACTCGTCATACGGGCTTCCTAGCAGATGACTCCTGTTGGCGCGTGTTTTATGGCATTATGCGCGTCGTGGAGCAGTTATGGGTTTTCGATTTCAACGCTAGGCAGGCAGCAAAGCCATGTTCAAGGATTTTTACGCGCAGCGCGGAGAGTATGTGGTGATCTCCGCTGAGCAGGCCAGCCGCTTCGCTAAAGGCGTGGCCGGTGACTACAACCCGATTCACAATCCGGATGCGCGGCGTTTTTGTGTGCCCGGCGACCTGCTATTTACGCTGGTACTAGTGAAATTCGGGCTGTCGCGGCAAATGGAATTTCGCTTCACCAATATGGTGGGTGCTGATACACCGCTCAAGTTTAGTGAAGCCGATAATGGCGAGATCCATGTCAGTGATGATAGTGGAAAGTGCTATTTACAGGTGGTGCGCAGCGGCGACATGACGCGTGATAAGACGGTGGTAGAGGGGTTTGCCCGCTGCTATGTAGCATTTTCAGGTAAGAATTTTCCCCACTACCTCAAGCCGCTGATGGAGCAGCATGGGGTGATGTTTAACCCTAAACGCCCGCTGGTGATCTACGATAGCATGGGCTTTTGCCTGGAGCGTTTAGACGGCTTCTCACCTAATCTGGCGCTGACGGAATCTTCACTGGACGTGCAGGGTAAACGTGCAGATGCGCTGCTGGAATTTTCCATTGAGTCAGCCGGTGAAGCGGTGGGTGTAGGCTCTAAGAAGCTCGTCGTCAGCGGGCTATGCGACTACGACGCTACCGAAATGGCGGCCATTGTCGACGAATTTTACCGTTTGAAAGCCGCCTACGAAGCCGCCTAGGGGAGCGGATCGCTCTGCGCTGCGTTAGCGCAATGGCGGGTGCCATTAACGCAACCGCTAGGGTATTCTCAAAGCCGACTAATTAAAAAACACCCAAAGCGCCGCACGGCGCTTTGGCTGGACAACGAGGCTTTGCATGAACCGAATGAAAACGCTGACGCTTGCCTGCGCCGCAGCCGCCTTGGCGGTCTCCTCCGTTAGCGCCCAGGCGCGTGACTTCCGTTTAGGGCTGATTACCCCCGCCCAGCATCTGTGGTCCACCGAAGCCGAAGCGTTTGCGCAGACGCTAAATGAGCGCTCAGGCGGCGAGCATAGCGTGAGCGTGTTTCCTGCTCAGCAACTAGGTAACGAAGCGCAAATGGTGCAGCAGCTGCAAACCGGCGCGCTGGACATGGCCTTTCTAACCATTGCCGAAATCTCCAATCGCATTCCTGATTTTGGCGCGCTCTACGCCCCGTATCTGGTGGACGACGTCAACCACGCGGCGCGCCTGTTGCGCTCAGATGCGGCCGGTGAACTACTCGACTTGATGCCGGAAGGCGTTGGTCTCGTTGGGGTAGGTTATGGCATGGTGGGTATGCGCCAAGTATTGAGCCGTAGCCCCATTGAAAGCGCTGAAGATTTGCAGGGCCAGCGGCTGCGTATTACGCCCTTCGAGCCGATCCGCGACTTCTACACCGCCACCGGCGCTGCCCCTGCACCCATGCCTTTGTTGGAAGTGTACGATGCCCTCGCCAATGGGCAGGTTGATGCCATTGATATGGATTTCGACTCGATTCTGATTTTGAAATTCTACGAGCAGGCGAACAACCTGCTGATCTCCAACCATATGATGTTCCCGATGGTGGGGGTGGTGTCTGGGCGCGTCTGGCGCGAGCTCTCTGAAGAAGACCGCGAGCTGATTGATACCGCCATGTCCGAACACCTGGAGAATGTATTGACAGGTTTTGAGGAGATGGATGCCGCTCAGGAAGAGGAAATTCGCGGGTTGGACATCAATATTGTCGAAGCCGATGCCGAGTTCTTCTCTGAGGCGATTGCCGAGTGGGAAAGTATTTGGGCACCGAAAGCCCCTATGTTGGAAACCCTGCGCGCCGAGGCTGACCGCCTGCGCGACGAGTAATCCTTAACGTCAAACAAGCCGTTGATAAAGGCCTTTAATCATCATGTTGCAACGCCTTTCCAAAGGGCTTGCCCGTTGTGAAGAGATCACCGCCGCTGCCTTGGCAGCGGCGGTGACGTGTTTAATTCTCACAAATATCGCCTTTCGCGCGCTGGGCAGCCCGCTTTACTGGGTCAGTGAACTGGCGATTTACGCCATGATCTGGATGACGTTCTTGATTGCTGGGGCGGTGTTGAAACGCCGCCAGGGCATCGCGGTGACACTGGTGAGCGACCTGCTGCCGCCAACGGGTAGAAAGCTGGTCGGCGTGGCGGTGGATGCCATGGTGCTGCTGTTTGCCCTGCTGCTGGTATGGCTCTGCTGGCGTTGGTACCAGCCGCTGACGCTGGCCCAAACCGGCTTCGATACCCGGGCGTTTCAGGGGCAAACGTTCAATTTTATCTATGCGGAAAGCACCTCCACCCTGGGCATTAAAAAGTTCTGGGCGTGGCTGATTGTGCCCTGGTTTGCGCTCTCGCTGAGCCTGCACAGCGTGGCGAACCTGACGCAATCGCTAATGGCATTAAGGGGGCGGGTATGACGGTCGCGGTGTTCTTGCTGCTGCTACTGGGAGCGGTGCCTATTGCGCTAGTGCTGGCGCTTACGGCGATGTGGTATATCCAGGCCTCTGGCAATACGGTGCTGTTTGATTCCTACCCGCAGCAGCTGTTTAGCGCCATTGAAAGCTACGGCCTACTGGCGATTCCGCTATTTATGCTGGCCGGGGAGTTGATGAACGAGGGCGGGCTGACCAAGCGCTTGATTGCCCTGGCGCGGATTCTGGTGGGAGGCTTTCGCGGTGGCTTGGCTTATATCAACCTAGTCGCCAATATGATGATGGCGGCGATTATTGGCTCGGCGGCCTCGCAAATCGCCATTATGTCCCGCGCTATGGTGCCTGCGATGGAGGAGGAGGGGTACGACACGCCCTACAGCGCGGCGATTACGGCGGCGGGTGGGCTGCTGTCGCCGATTATTCCGCCCTCCATGCTATTTGTACTGTTTGGGGTGATGGCCCAAGTACCCATTGCGGAGATGTTTATCGCTGGGCTACTGCCGGGGCTGTTGCTGGGCGCGAGTTTCTTCGTGGTCATCGCCCTGGTGGGGCTGGTGCAACAATACCCGAAAGGGCAGTGGCCCAGCCGTCAACAGGCGCTGCACGATGCGCTATGGGGCATGCCCGCGCTGCTGATTCCGGTGATTATTATCGGCGGCATTTTGCTTGGCATTGCGACGCCCACGGAGTCGGCGGCGCTGGCCTCGCTGGCGGCGCTGTTAATGGGACGCTTTGTGTACGGCGATCTGCGTTTGAGTCAGCTTCCTCAGGTGCTCACGCGCACGGCGATTAATGCTGGGCTGGTGATTATGCTGATTGCGGCGGCAGGCGTGTTTGGCTGGGTAGTGATTTACGAGCAGCTACCGCAAATGGCCGCTGCGTGGATTGCCGCGCTGACCAGCAGCCCGTTTCTGTTTCTGCTGCTGGTGATTGGGGCGCTGCTGCTAGTGGGAATGGTGATTGATGGGATTGCCGCACTGATTCTGGTGGTGCCTATTTTAATGCCCATCGCTCAAAGCCAGTTTGCGATTAGCCCTTACCAGTTTGGCGTGGTGGTCTGCCTGACCCTGGTGATGGGGTTACTCACCCCGCCAGTGGGCGCGGGGCTGTTTATCGCTTCCTCCATGACCGGTGCGCCGCCGCTAAAAATCTTCCGAGCGCTGCTGCCCTTTTTATTGGCGACCCTCGTCACGCTGGTGCTGCTGGCGTGGTTGCCCTGGCTAACCGACGGGTTGGTTCGGCGTTAGAAGCCTAGCGGGCAACAGCGTGGCCTAGGCCGCGCTGTTGTCTGTCAGCGGCATGACATCTACTTCCACTTCTAGCTGGTGTTCGCCGCCTCCATTCATTACGCCTTTGAGCGGTGCTACGTCGGCGTAATCTCGGCCCCAGGCCAGCACCGGGTGCTGTTCACCGGCCACTGTGCCGTTGGTCGGGTCTAGCGCTAGCCAGCCCCACTCTGGAATCCAAGTGGCGAGCCATGCGTGGGACGCATCCGCCCCTATCAACCGTGGCTGTCCGGGCGGTGGCTGAGTTTCTAGGTAGCCGCTCACATAGCGCGCCGCTAATCCCACCGAGCGCAGGGAGCCAATTGCAAGGTGGGCAAAGTCTTGGCAGACACCACGGCGATTGGCCAGCACTTCGCTGAGCGGTGTGGCCAGCGTGGTAAAGCTAGGGTCGTACTCAAAGGTGTCGTAAATCAGTTGATTAAGCGCCAGCGCGGCATCAACCAGCGGGCGGCCGGGCGTGAAACAGCTGTGGGCGAACTCAGCCAACTCGTCGTTGCGACGAATAAAGGGTGAGTCGAGCCGGTAGAGCTGCATATCGAAGCGGCTATCGTGACGCAGCTGTTCCGCGACACTTTCCCAAGCGGGGGAGCTGCTAGGTAGCGGCCCCAGCGGATGGGTATTGAGGGGGGTGACCACGGTCACATCCAGGGTCTGGTGCACCTCTTCCATGGCAAAATAGAGCACCCGGTTGCCGAAAACATCTCGGCGCTCTGCCTGCACCTGGGGCATCGGACTAATGGTGAGCGTTGATGCGCCGCACTGCTGGTGCTGTGTCCTGCGTGGCAGCACCCTGGCCTCGCTATGACATAGCGTCACCGGGGCGCTGTAGTGGTAGCGCGTGGTGTGTCGCAGGGTGTAGTTCATTCGTCGGGCTCCATGCTGACAAGTTGGCGCGGCCGCTCCACGTGACTAAAGTGGCTGTGGCTAATGGCATCCGAAAGCGCGTTTAGCGGGGTAATCAGTTCATCCAGTAGCTGCTCCAGCGCTGCTTGGGCATCGGGGGTGTCGGCTAAATGGCTCAAGCGATCAATGTCGGCGAGGTGCAGCGCGGCATTGGCTTGAATGAGCAAGCGGCGTTCGGCATTGCGGTAGGGCGATGAGCTGCCGGGCAGCCTGTCCATTTGCCGCTCAAGGCGCTTGAGCATATAGCCCACCGAGCGTGGGTTGGTCTCATCGAATAGCAGTAGATCCAAAATCGCTTCTGGGTGCAGCTCGCTGCGGTAGCGCCGCCGGTAAGCGGTAAAGTTATCTGTGGTGGCGAGCACTACTTCCCACAACGCCAGCCCCGGCGAGTGGGGGGCTTTCAATGTGAGCTTGAGCAGCGAAAGCAGCCCTATTACTCGGTCCAGGAAGCGCCCGATATCCATAAACCGCCAGCCGTAATGGTGGGGCATCGTTTCGTTACATAGGCCAAAGAAGGCGGCAGTCTGCGCTGAGAGCCCTTCGCAGGCGCGGCGTGCAGCGCTGGCACCTAGGCTTGGGTTAAAGGTATCCACCCGCTGGCGCAACTGGTTAATTACTCGCCAGGAGTCATCGCCTAGATGGTCGCGCACGCTGCGGGCGTTGCGCTGCATTTGGGCAAATAGCGGCTGCAGCGCCTGGGGGTCATGCTCATCAAACTGGGCTAGCAGCGCTGTGCGTTTTTGTGCAAAACCCTCGAGCGGCGGCTTTGCACCTTCGTCGTCATGGCTGAGCGTGGTGATTTCCAGGGCCAGCAGCAGCTCATCCAGCAGCTGGTCGGCGATTTCGTCCTGGTCGTACTCCATCAATCGCATCAGCGCTTCACGCAGCAAGCGGGCGCGGGCATCCAGGCGCTCGCCGTAGCGCCCTAGCCAGAATAGGCTTTCTGCCACTCGGCTGGGGAGGTCGGTGCCATCGCGGGTAGCCACCACTGGACCGCGGGCTTGGCGTAGTTGGCTGACGTGGGGCTGAGGGGTACTTGCCGTGACCCAGACATCTTTAACGATGGGGCTACTCAGCGAAGGCGAACCAGGGTCGCCTACCCAGGCTAAGCCGCCAGGCATTACATGGTAGTCGCTGGGCTGCTGGCGTTGGTTGGTGACGCTGCGAGGTAGCCGAGAAACAAAACAGCGCAGATTCAGGCTGGCCGGTGAGAGCCGTTGCATCTGTGGGTCGAATACCGGTGCCGAGGCTGGCCGTGTGCTGGCATCTGCGTTGGGTAGCAGTAACTCCTCACCAAGTAAGTGTTGGCACAGCGCAGGAAGGTAAGCGGCCAGTTCGGGAATTTCTAACACGCCAACGCCCAGGGTGTTAGACATCGCCACGCCGCTGGTGCGCGTCGCTTGCAGTAGCCCAGGTACGCCGAGCTGTGAATCGCCGCGCAGCTCTAATGGGTCGCAGTAGGCATCATCACAGTGGCGTAGCACCACATCTACTGGTTGCAAGCCGCCCAGCGTGCGCAGCCACAGCTGGCTATCACGCACGACCATGTCCTGGCCTTCTGCTAAGTCGATATTCAGGTAGTTGGCGAGGTAGGCGTGCTCAAAGTAGCGCGGGCTACCTGGGCCAGGCGTCAGCAGAACAACATTAGGGTTGTCCCGGTGCTGATACGCCATGGCTATCAGCGTGCGGTGGTATTTGTCTAAAAAACCCGCGAGCCGTTTCAGCGGCGCATTGCGGTACATTTCAGGCAGGGCACGGGCCATTAAAATACGGTTTTCCAGCGCAAATCCGGTGCCTGAAGGTGCTTGCAAGCGGTCGCCAATCACGCGCCACTGGCCTTCGGTATCTTGAATAACGTCAATGCCATGAAAGCTAATCGCCGGGCGATCGCTGGGCTGCGAGCTGTGGCAAGGTAGTAAAAAGTGGTGAGAGGCCAGGATAGCTTGAGTAGGCAGCAGGCCCGTATCAAACAGCGTATGGGCGCCGTAAATGTCGTCGTAAAGGGCGTTAAACAGGCGGCTGCGCTGGGTTAAGCCTACTTCCAGTGCTTGCCATTGCGCTTGGTTGATCACCCAGGGAAGTGGGTCGAGCCGCCACGAGCGCCCTTGGGTGTCTTCATGCATATTGAAGATCACGCCATTTTCCGCCAGCAAGCGCTGAATCTCTTCATGGCGTTGGTGACGGCCATCCGCTCCGAGTGCTTCCAGGGCGCCTAGCAGGCTTTGCCAGCCAGGGCGTAGCTGCCCTTGCTGGTCAAGCATTGCATCAAATGTGCCGGGCTGTCCCTTGCCTAGCTGGTTCAAGTAATCCTCAACGAGCCCAGCGGCACCGAGCTCAAGCAGTGAGGGAGAGACAGGGGCAGTCATGTTCCTGGTTGTCCTAAGCGAGTAGGGGACGGATTATCCTGCAGCTAACGCTGATAAGAAAGTATTAGGCTTAACATTAGAAGTCGCATTAGCGTGGACTCCAGCGCAGGTCCAGCGTGCATGGCAGTTCCTGACTGGGCATTTCCGGAGTAGATGTCTGATAGCCATGGCTGTGGCCACTGTCGCTAAACCGGCCCAGGCGTCTTGCTTCTGCTTCAAACGCATTGACGGGGAAGGTTTCAAAGCTGCGTCCTGTGGGGTGTACCACATGGTAAGTACAGCCTGCGACAGCACGTTGGTTCCAAGTGTCGATGATGTCAAATACTAGCGGCGCGTGAATAGGAATTTGTGGGTGCAGCGCAGAGGGCGGCTGCCATGCGCGGTAACGCACACCCGCTACTGCCTCGCCGTTGCGTCCGGTCGGTGCTAGCGGTACTTGGCGGCCGTTACAAGTCACCTCATAACGGTCACCGCTCATACCATTCACTTTTACCTCTAAGCGTTCTACCGAGGAGTCGACGTAGCGCGCAGTGCCGCCTGCGGTGGCTTCTTCGCCCAATACGTGCCACGGCTCAATGGCCTGGCGCAGCTCAATGGAGAGCATAGGCGTATGCAGCCGACCGTGAACGGGGAAGCGAAACTCCAAGAAGGGCGCAAACCAGGCGAGCTCAAAATCAAACCCATGATGGCGCAGGTCACTCAGCACATCGCTCAAGTCCTCCCATAAATAGTGGGGCAGCATCCAGCGGTCTTGCAGGGCGCTGCCCCAGCGCACGGGCTTGGCGCGGTACGGCGTTTTCCAGCAGCGGGCGACCAGCGCACGAATCAGCAGCATCTGCATGAGTCCCATACGCGCATGGGGAGGCATCTCAAAACCGCGCAGCTCTAACAGCCCGAGGCGACCGCTATCGCTATCTGGGGAGTAGAGTTTATCAATACAGAATTCAGCGCGGTGCGTATTACCGGTTAAGTCGGTCAGCAGGTGGCGCAGCAAGCGGTCGACTAGCCAGGGCTGAACCACCTCTCCTTCGGGCATTTGCTGCAGGGCAATCTCCAGCTCATACAGCGCTTCATGGCGCGCTTCGTCTACGCGGGGTGCCTGGCTGGTAGGGCCAATAAATAGCCCAGAAAACAGGTACGAGAGGCTGGGGTGATGCTGCCAGTAGGTGACGAGGCTAGCGAGTAAATCCGGGCGACGCAGAAATGGTGAGTCATCTGGGGTCAAGCCGCCCAGCGTGACATGGTTACCGCCACCGGTGCCGGTGTGGCGGCCATCCAGCATAAACTTTTCGGTGCCCAGGCGGGCTTGGCGCGCTTCGTCGTAAAGCCGCTCGGTTTGCACGACCAGAGTTTGCCAGCTTGCCGCTGGCATAATGTTGACCTCAATGACACCCGGGTCGGGAGTGATCTGGAAGCTCTCCAGGCGCGGGTCACGTGGCGGAGCGTAGCCTTCGATCATGACCGGGCAAGCCAGCGTATGGGCGCACTCTTCGATGCTACTCAGCAGGTCAAGGTAGTGCTCAAGCTGCGTCAGCGGTGGCAGGAAAATATGTAAGCGCCCTTCCCGTGGCTCGATACACAGGCTGGTGTGAATAATCTTGTGCTCGCGGTCATCTTCGGCACTGGGCTGCTGCTGAACCGCTTCGCCTTCAGGGTGGCTTTGGCTTGGGTGTAGGCTCTGGCCTATACGCTCCGCGCTGGTAAAACGGTGCTGCTCGGCATGACGGCGGGCCACTTCGCCGTGAATGTCACCCAGCGCGGGGCGCGGGGCAAACAGCGACTGCGGCTGGGGCTGGTCTTCCGGGTCGGCCCAAGGCAGAGCGGAAAGCGGCAGGCGAAGGCCCATGGGCGAGTCGCCGGGCACTAGAAAAAGGTGGTCGCGTTTCAAAGGCCAGCGCCCGCTCTCCCAACGATGCGATTGCGCGAGGGAGTGGCGCAGCGGCAGGGCATAGCCGACGACTGCACTCAGGTCCTGTTCCAGCAGGCGTGCCAGGCGGCGGCGCTCGGCGTCATCTTTTAAATCAACTGTGCGTGGGTCAACGTTCACCGGCAGGGTTTGTTCTTTCCATAGGTAGTAGTAGGCATCTTCAAAGGCGGGAATCCAGAAGTGCTCTGCGACTCCTAGGCGTTCGCTTAGAGCACGGGTGAAGCGCTGGGCCATGGCGTCATCGGCCACTACGGCAGGCGCGCCTTCCATGCAGGCCAGCCAGCTTGGGTCGCGCCACAGCGGCACGCCATCTTTGCGCCAGTAGCAGGCCAGTGCCCAGCGGGGTAGCGGCTCGCCGGGGTACCACTTACCTTGCTGCTGTTGAATCACACTGCCGGGGCCGTAGGCGGCCTGCAGCCGTGTTAACAGCGCTTCGGCACGCTCGCGTTTGTGCTCACCCAAGGCGTCGGTGTTCCACTGGGGGCTTTCCATATCATCAATGGAGACAAAGGTAGGCTCGCCGCCCATGGTCAGGCGCACATCCTGCTGGTTGAGTTCGTGGTCAACTTGGTCGCCTAGTGCAAGAATCTGCTGCCACTGTGGGTCACTATAGGGCTTGGTGACCCGAGGATCTTCATGAATGCGCTCGACGCGCATCTCTACGTCAAATTTCACCTCGCACTTATCTGAAAATCCGGTAATGGCGGCGGCGCTTCCCGTGGTAGGCGTGGCGGCTAGCGGAATATGGCCTTCGCCAGCAAATAGGCCAGAGGTGGGGTCAAGCCCTACCCAGCCCGCACCGGGCAGGAACACTTCGGTCCATGCGTGAAGGTCGGTGAAATCCACCTCGGTACCACTGGGGCCATCCAGCGCTTTGACATCCGGCGTTAGCTGAATCAGGTAGCCCGAAACAAAACGCGCCGCTAGGCCCAAGTGGCGCAGAATCTGCACCAGCAGCCAAGCACTATCACGGCAGGAGCCGCTGGCTAGGGCTAAGGTTTCCTCGCAGCTTTGAACCCCAGGCTCCATGCGTACTAGGTAGCTGATGTCTTTCTGCAAGCGCTGGTTGAGCGCCACGAGAAAATCGACGCTGGTGGTCGGTTCAAGGGAGACGTCTTTTAACCACTCCAGTAAGCGCGGCCCTGCCTCGGTGACTTCCAGGTAAGGTCCTAACTCCTTGGTGAGCTCATCTGGATAAGTGAAGGGGATTTGCTGGGCCACATCATCCAAGAAGAAATCAAACGGGTTGATCACCGTCATCGGGGCGACGAGTTCGACGGCGATGGTGAGCTCTTTACGTGGCTCGGGAAATACCACGCGAGCATTAAAGTTGCCGAAGGGGTCCTGCTGCCAGTTTAAAAAGTGATCGTCGCCTGAAATATGCAGTGAATAGGCATCAATATGCGTACGGCAGTGGGGCGCCGGTCGTAAACGGATAACGTGGGGTGAGAGCCTAACGGGACGGTCGAAACGATAAGTCGTGCGGTGATGCAAGGCAACGCGAATGGTCATGAGCCACCCTCAAAAAAAGCCAGAAGTAACCGCGCAGATAAACAAGGCATCGGTTAAGAAAGATAAGTAAGCAGAAGTATCGTTGGAGTTGGCGCTTTTTGCAGCTGCAATATGCGTAAAGTCGTTTAAGAAGTGTGAAAAATGGTGGCTATATCATGTGGTGCGCGCTGGCTGCACTAACTTGGTGCTTTTTGATGCATGGCGCTTTATGAAAATGCACTAATAAGACTCAGTGGCGCACAAAAAGTGTTCTTTTTAAGGAGGAGTAAGGTTAACTTTGAACGTCATGGTTGGTTTAAGCGTTGAAACAATGGGCAAAGTGGTATGGCTTTTGCGTGCTTATATAGTCAGACCGCTACGTAGATTGTCTGCGTCAGGCCTACACTACTGATTGAGGAAGTTGCCGCTTCCACCCTTGCGCCAGGAGAGCGCCCATGAGCCAAGTAGACTGGAACAACTATACGTGCCGTGATTTTTACGATGAGCTATTAGCGGCACCGGGAAAACCACGCGCCTCCGCGGATGAGCTATGTAATATGCTGGCGCGCTTTAGCGCTGAAGAGTTGGCAGAGCGTAAAACCGCCGCTGAAATTGCCATCCGAACAATGGGGATTACTTTTACCGTCTATTCCGAAGGGGCCATGATTGATCGTGCATGGCCCTTTGATATTGTGCCAAGGATTATACCGGCGAATGAGTGGCGTAAAACGGAAGCTGGTTTAAAGCAACGTGTTCAAGCGCTTAACTTGTTTATTGATGATATTTATCACAAACAAAACGTTGTTAAAGATAAAGTGTTACCTGCCGAAGTGCTTGCTCAATCAGCAAATTTCCGCCCTCAGTGTGTAGGCATCAATCCGCCCCATGGCGTCTGGGCGCATATCTGTGGTTCCGACCTGGTACGCGGCGGCGATGGCACGCTTTATGTGTTAGAGGACAATCTACGTATTCCTTCCGGTGTTTCCTATATGCTGGAAAACCGCAACGTGACCAAGCGCGTGCTGCCGGAGCTGTTTGCGTCGGGCAAGATTTTGCCGGTGGATGATTACGTTGCCCAGCTTTACGACATGCTGGCGGCGATGTCGCCACGCCCTGGGGACGACCCTCAAGTAGTGGTATTAACGCCCGGTATTTATAACTCCGCCTATTTTGAGCACGCTTATCTTGCTCAGCAAATGGGCGTTGAGCTGGTGCAAGGCAGCGACCTGCTAGTGGATGAGGACGATTTGGTCTTCATGCGCACGGTAGAGGGGTTGCGCCGGGTCGATGTGATTTATCGCCGTGTGGATGATGAGTTTCTTGACCCGGAAGCCTTCAATCCAGACTCCATGCTGGGTGTGCCGGGCCTAATGCGCGCTTGGCGGGCGGGCAAAGTAGCATTGGCCAATGCCCCCGGTGCCGGTGTGGCTGATGATAAAGTGGTGTATGCCTTTGTGCCGGAGCTGATTCGCTACTATCTGGATCAAGAACCCCTGCTGCCCAACGTGCCCAGCTACCTGTGTATGTTTGAGGATGACCGCAAGTATGTACTCGATCATTTAGATGAGCTGGTGGTGAAGCCCGCCAACGAGTCTGGTGGCTACGGCATGTTGATCGGCCCGCGCTCTACCAAAGAGACCCGCGACGAGTTTGCGCGTTTGATCAAGGAGAACCCGCGTAACTACATGGCCCAGCCTACCCTAGCGCTTTCCACCACGCCTACGCTTGCCAATGGATTACCCCAGCCCCGCCATGTGGATCTACGCCCGTTTATTCTCTCTGGCCCTGAAACCCACGTTACTACCGGGGGGTTAACCCGTGTGGCACTGGTGGAGGGATCGCTGGTGGTGAACTCTTCCCAAGGGGGCGGCAGTAAAGACACCTGGATCGTCGAGACCGATGAGAACGCGGCGGGTGCCGCTGAGCAGAAAGGAGCCTAGCGCCATGCTGTCACGCGTAGCTGAAAACCTCTACTGGATGGCGCGTTACATTGAACGGGCCGAAGATACCGCGCGGCTGTTGAGCGTCAATAGTCACCTGATGCTGGATTTACCGCGCCATTTACCGCTGGGCTGGGCACCGCTGATTGAAATGACCGGCACGCTTGAAACCTTTAATGAACGCCATAGCAGCTTTGATGAGCGCAACGTGGTGCACTTTTTGTGTGCCGATGCCCAGAACGGTAGCTCGATTCTTTCAGCGCTGGCGAGTGCCCGGGAAAACCTGCGTACCACCCGCGATGTGGTACCCAGAGAAATCTGGGAAGAGGTCAACCAGCTTTACCTTAACGTGGCCGACCACGCGGAAAGCGGCGTCAGCCCGCGGCGCCGAGATGCATTTTTGAAAAACGTGATTCGCGGTTGCCAAACGTTGACTGGCTTGATTGAGGGCACGCTCAGCCATGGTCCAGCGCGCACCTTTATCAAGTTAGGCCGCCAGTTGGAGCGGGCAGACATGACCACACGTATCGTTGACGTGCGCTCAGCCAGCCTGCTGCCGCAAAACCCTGAAGAGCTATTGCCGTTTGAAAACCTGCAGTGGATGAGCGTGCTGAAATCGTTAACGGCTTATCAGATGTATCGTCAGCAGGTGCGTTTACGAGTACGTGGGCCAGATGTGCTGCGCTTTTTACTGCAAGATCCGCACCTGCCACGTTCCATTGCCTGCAGTCTGGAAACCTTAGGCCAGGAGCTCCAGCTACTGCCGCGTCAGGACCGTGTAGCGGCCACGGTGTCGCTGGTGCGGGCAGATGTGGTAGATGCAGATATCCAAGCGCTTGCGCACTCCCCCAGCAAGCTGCACGCCTTTGTCGATGATCTACAGATTGGCATTGCCGCTATTCACGATACGCTCAGCGCCACCTACTTTGTAAGCGGCGACAGCGTTCCACGGGTGGCCCAACGGCAAAGCCAAAGCCACGCAGGAGACCACGATAACGACTAATTAAGCGGCTTGAGAGCTGGCGTTTGCGTTCTGAATGAGTTCATGCAGGTACGCCAGTTTCTCCCTGACGGCGGGGGCAATGACCCCCGGTGCTAAATCCAGCAGACCCATATCCCGGTTTAGCTCATTCACCGCCATACCTACCTGATGAAACGCCCGCAGCATGCTGTCCAGCGTGCCGTCATACTCGGCGCGAGAAAGTCCCATGTGTAGTGCAGTATCCAGCACGGCTACCATATCCAGGTAAAACGCGAATGTTTCAGCGAAGTCTTCCCAAGGGTGCATGGAGGCGTAGGCGGAAATAAAGCGTGTCGGCCAGTCAGTGGGTGCTCCTTGCTGGTAGTACTGTTCTAGCGCATCACTATAAGTGGGGTTGTTGTGATCGCCAAAGACACGGCAACTGGTGCTCTCATCTTGGCCTTTTACGAGAAGATCCCAGTAGTAGTGGCCAATCTCATGGCGAAAGTGACCGATCAGCGTACGGTGAGATTCATTCATATCCACGCGTAGCCGCTCCCGCTCAACGTCATCGGCTTCTTTGACATTGATAGTGATATGCCCATTAGCATGGCCCGTATACACCTTTTCTTGGCTTGCTGTAGAGCGCCATAGCCCTTGGTCGGGTAGCGCATCGGCCATAAACGAGAAGCTCAGCGGCACACGGATATTTTCCCCTTCGGTACCGTGGGGCAGCTTGAGCAGATCCAAGGTATGGAAGAGCCGCCGCTTGGCCGCTTCCAGCGCCGCCCAGCGCTCGCGGTTACCGGGAGTACCCAGGTCAGGAATCACATCGTTGTAGCGGCAGCAGTCGCAGAGTGAGTCTGCATGACCTTCAGCCATGACCACCATGCGGTTACACACGTTTTCCGCCGAGTAGTTGTGACATTGCATGAGCGCTGTGCCGCAGCCTTCATGGGTACAACGGTAGCCGCCGTTGTCTAGCGGTTCCAGCGCGACAATATTGCTACAAGTAGGGCACCAGCCAACATCAGACTCGCAGGCCAGGCAGTGAGTGTTTTCAAAAAACAGTGGGTTGCCGCAGCGGCAGCTAAATGTCTGCATGGATGCCTCCTGGTGTTAAGCCGCGTAGTTGGATGAAACCGTCTTCTTGTCTGAAGCCCTTGGTGCATCTATAGGAAAGCTATGCTCTCTACTTTGCGGGTATGTCTTAGAAACAGCATAGCGAGGGCGCTGCCGAGAGGGAAAGGCGAATTGCATTTGGCTAAACGTTTTTGTCTTTATCGAGTGGCTAATTGACGTTTACGTTAACTTGCTGATATACCCTACAGGCTCCCTATTAGAATCCATAACAAACACAACCACGAGGATCAGTGTTATGTCCGTTCGCGAAATACCCATGTATATCGATGGTCAGCCAGTGATGTCGCAAAGCCAGGAGTGGCGCGACGTTGTTAACCCGGCCACCCAAGAGGTAGTGGCTCGCGTTCCATTCTGCACCTCAGAAGAGGTCGAGCGGGCCGTTGCCAGTGCCAAAACGGCGTTTAAAGAGTGGCGCAAGGTGCCGCTGGGTAAACGCATGCGCATTATGCTCAAGCTTCAGGCCCTTATTCGCGAGAATACGGCAGAGCTTGCCGCGTTAATTACCGAAGAGCATGGCAAAACACTGCCCGATGCCGAGGGTGAAGTAGGCCGCGGTCTTGAGGTGGTGGAACATGCTTGCTCCATTACCTCGCTGCAGCTAGGCGAGTTGGCGGAAAACGCAGCGAACGAGGTAGATGTTTATACCATGCACCAGCCGTTAGGCGTGGGCGCGGGTATTACGGCATTTAACTTCCCGATTATGCTGCCCTGCTTTATGTTCCCGCTGGCTATTGCCACGGGTAACACCTTTGTATTGAAACCCTCCGAGCAGGACCCGAGCTCTACCATGCGGCTAGTCGAGCTAGCCCATGAAGCGGGCATTCCCGCTGGCGTGTTAAACGTGGTGCACGGTGGTCCGGATGTAGCGAATCAAATTGCTGACCACCAGGATATCAAGGCGCTGTCGTTTATCGGCTCGACTCATGTCGGCTCGCTGCTATACAACCGTGCCGCGGCGGCAGGCAAACGGATGCAGGCGATGATGGGGGCCAAAAACCACTGCGTCGTTATGCCTGACGCTAACCGCAGCCAAGCGATTGACAGCCTGTTAGGGTCTGCCTTTGGCGCGGCCGGGCAGCGCTGCATGGCGAACTCGGTAGTGGTGCTGGTGGGGGAAGCCCGGGAGTGGATAAAAGATATCGAAGCCGGTGCCCGTGGCATGAAAGTAGGGCCAGGCTCCCAGCGCGATGCAGACCTGGGGCCTTTGGTATCGCCCCAGGCGAAAGAGCGGGTTGAGCGCTTAATCAGCGCCGGTGAAAAAGAGGGCGCCACACTTCTGGTAGATGGCCGTGGCTATACGGTGGACGGCTACCCGGATGGCAACTTTGTAGGACCGACGCTATTTGCCGATGTAACGGCGGATATGACCATTTATCGGGAAGAGATTTTCGGCCCTGTGCTGTGTGTGGTTAGCGTAGAAACGCTGGATGACGCCATCAACTTTATTAATGCCAACCCCAATGGCAACGGCACGTCAATTTTTACCAACTCTGGCTGGGTGGCTCGCCGGTTTGAAACGGATATCGACGTTGGCCAAATTGGTATCAATGTGCCGATTCCTGTTCCCGTTGCTTACTTCAGCTTTACCGGATCTCGGGCATCCAAGCTGGGTGACTTAGGCCCCAACGGCAAACAGGCGATTGCTTTCTGGACGCAAACTAAGACCGTCACGGCCCGTTGGTTCGAACCTGAAAACGTCTCTAGTGGGATTAACAGCACCATTTCGTTGTAAAAGATTCGTTGTTATACGTTGGGCGATGCGCCTCTTCCACGCTAGCGGAGGAGGCGCAAGCGCGTTAAAAACGATCAAATAGTGGCAGGCTGTCGTTGAGCAGTTGCTCAATGGGGGCAAGCTGGCTTTCATGGAGCACTAGCAGGTAAGGGGCGTCGTGCTGCTCGCTTATGGGTGCCAGCAGTGCAAACTCACCCTCTTCCATGTGGAATTCATGGATTTCACGGGGGCCATGTGGGGTATCGCACTGAGAGCAACGATAACTGTCATCTTCGCCGTAAACCAGGCGGTGATACATCTTAAATAGCGTATAGAGGGCTAACCCACCATCAAACGCAGGCCAACGTGCAGGCGTCTCGACAATATCGTCTGTCAGCGTTTGGCCTTCTGCCTCGGCATCTGCGATGGCATCGGCAAGAGGGGCAGCTAAAATGGCCGTGTTATCGGCAGGTAGCGGCGCATTTTGCCGGGCGGCGGTGGTAAAGCGCTCCACGGCAGTGTGGTAGTCATCTAAGCTATGTAGCGCATAATCGGCGTGCTGCAGGTCAGATGGCTCAAAGCCTCCGTTCTCCCAGCCATGAATGACACGTAGAGTGACTTGCCCGCGCTGCATCGGGCGCGCTAGCAGCGTATGAAGCATAACGCGGATATGTAGCTGACGCTCATCCGTATCGTTTTCGAACGCACGGTAAGGGTCGGCAAAAAGCTCATGCAAACGCCCTGGCGTGTGCTCTTTAGCTTCAGAGTATGTCATGGTGGTTTCCCTGTTAGTACGCCGCTTTGCTGATAACGTACGGCTTTTATGACATGGACTTAATAAGAGTATGGTGAGCGCGAACGCGAAATGAAAGGTGCTTTAGTTAGCAATTTGTTACCAGTTAATTTAATCGCGCTATTTATATCATGAACATAACAAGAAGGTGTCAATATGTCTGCTGCTATTAGCCGTTTTAAACTTCCCGAAACGCTGGATGATGTGCCAAGCGATATTCGTGATGCGATGTTAGCTGTGCAGGAAAAAGCGGGGTTCGTGCCTAATGTGTTTCTGATGCTGGCGCATCGCCCTGAGGAGTTTCGCGCTTTTTTTGCCTATCACGATGCCCTGATGGAGCGCGACTCCGATACGCTGACCAAAGCTGAAAAGGAGATGATTGTGGTGGCTACCAGTGCCCGCAATCGCTGCTTGTACTGTGTGGTTGCCCATGGCGCGCTGGTACGCATTTACAGTAAAGACCCGTTATTGGCCGATAATATCGCCATTAACCATACCGTCGCGGGGCTAAGCGAGCGTCATCGTCTAATGCTCGATTTTGCGCTGCATAGCGCTATCGAACTAGGGGAATTTTCTCCGCACTGGCAAACCCGTTTAGAAAAAGTGGGGTTTACCTTAGATGACTGCTGGGATATTGGCGCCATTGCGGCGTTTTTTGGTATGTCGAATCGCTTGGTGACCCTAGCGGGCACGCCGCCTAATTCCGAGTTCTATCTCATGGGGCGCGTGCCGAAAAAGCCTGACGAATCGGTTCGCGAAACGCCGTAAGACTTTACTACGGCGCTGCTTTGATTGAGGATAGCGCCTTCATTCACTGTCGCCAGGGGAGCCCAAAACGGGCTGAGAATGCGCGTAACGCAGACCCTGGAACCTGATCCGGTTCGTACCGGCGGAGGAAGCGCGACATGCCATACCTAACGTATGCTGTGTTAGGCGCAGCCCTGTGCTGCTTTGCATTTCTGGGTCTTCGGGCACGCTTTGGCGGCGGCTCGCTGGATGATTATGTCACCGCCCGCAACTCGCAAACTGCGTCCACTCTGGGGCTGTCTTTTTTAGCCTCTGGAATGGGTGCCTGGATTCTGTTTGCTCCACCTGAAATTGGTGCCTTTGTTGGCCCCGTGGCGCTGCTGGGCTATGCCTTTGGCTCGGCGCTTCCGTTTATTGTATTGGGCCTTTATGGGCCAAAAATACGCCAAGCGCTGCCAGAAGGGCGCAGCATCGCGGAGTTTGCTGAGGCGTGCTATGGCAAAAACGTTCGTCGCTTTGTGGCGATGGTATCTGTTGCTTATATGGGCTGCTTTTTAGCCGCTGAGTTAACTGCCATTGGGGCCATTACCGCGCTGCTCTCTGATGTGCCGCCTGCCGTGGTGATCATTGGCGTTGCTCTAACGACGCTGGTGTACACCGTGATGGGCGGCCTTCGCGCCAGCCTTGCGACCGACCGTTGGCAGGCATGGCTGCTGTTGGCCCTACTACTGGCGGTGGCGAGCGTAACGCTTTGGCGGCTACCGAGCATGCCCAGCGACGCCGCTTTACCCTCATTGCCAATCGGTAGCTCGCTCAGCGTGGCATTGACGCTGGTGATTGCTGTGACGGCTGCCAATTTATTCCACCAGGGCTATTGGCAGCGGGTGTGGGCGGCACAAGATGACCAAAGCCTTGGGCGTGGCGCCTGGCTAGGCGGTAGTATGACGATTCTCGTGGTGATGGTAATTGGTGGCGTGGGCATGATGGCCGCCATGAGCGGTGTCAGCTTAGGTGAGCCGCCCATGCCGTTTTTTGCGCTGTTAAGCGATGCGCCGATATGGATCACTCTGCCGTCACTGGTACTTGCCGTTACCCTGGTCACGTCTAGCGTCGACACGTTACAAAACGGGATTGCCTCGCTATGGGCCAGCGGCGACCGCCCAGATGCTTTAACCAAGGCCCGCTGGCTCACTGTCGCGATCATGGTGCCGGTGATTGTGATTGCTCTGCAGGGGCTCTCGGTGCTTCGCCTGTTCCTGATTGCCGATCTGCTGTGTGCCGCCATCGTGGTACCGGTACTGCTTGGCTTATGGCAACGCATGACGCCTATGGCTGCGATAGGCGGCGGGCTTGCTGGGCTAGTGGGCGCTGTGCTGCCGGGTTGGTTGAGCCAAGGCAGTGTTAGTGCGGGCGTGATAGCAGCCACCTTCCCCGGCAGCGTACCAACCCTTGGCCCGTTTGTTGGGGCGCTGCTGCTCTCAACTGCAGTGAGTATGATCATTGCTGGAGCCAACAAGCGCCGCGTCCTTGCCCGTTAATCAAGGCGTTAAGCAGGAAATTTCGTTTCGCGTTATGCTGGCAGGGGTCTGACTACTACTGTAGGTGCGATCGCCATGAGCCACCTGTTACCTCCTAACGAAAATGCCCGTTTGGCTGCGCTTAACGAGCTAGCACTGTTGGATACGCCGAACGAGCCTGTTTTTGATCGCATTACGCGCTTGGTAACGGTGCTACTCGGTGTGCCACAGTCAACTATCACTCTGATTGATTCTGATCGGCAGTGGTTTAAGTCGCAAGTTGGCATCAATATCTCCGAAACGCCGCGGGATGTGGCGTTTTGTGCCTACACCGTGCTGGAAGCTTCTCCGTTGGTGGTGAAAGATGCGCTGCAAGATGAGCGTTTTGCCACCAACCCTTTAGTGACTCGACCTGATGGAATACGTTTTTACGCAGGCATTCCGCTTAAAAACTCACAGGGACTGGTGCTGGGTTCGCTGTGTGCGATGGATAGCAAACCGCGGCAGTTGAGCGCTCAGGAGCAGGCCGCGTTGCAAGATTTAGCCGACATTGTGACCGGTGAGATTCACCTGCGCGAACGGCTCATTAAAGAGCAAAAAAATAGTATTGCCACCCAAAAAGCGCTCACTGAGCTTCATCAAAGCCTTGAACAGCAAATCGAGCGGCGTACTCGCGAGCTCAATTTGGTGATTGAGTCTGCCTACGATGCCTATCTGAGCATTGACGCCCAAGAGCGGGTGCTGGACTGGAACCGTGCTGCAGAGAGCATATTTGGCTGGAGTCGCAAAGAAGCTTTAACGCGCCCACTAACGGCGCTTATGTTTCCCCAAGGGCTACCCAATCAAGATGAATCTGCGCCTATTTCTTGTGAGGCGACGCGCCGTGATGGCGTCCGCTTGCCGGTCGAAGTACGCCTGAAAAGCTATGAGATTAATGGTCGGATGCGCCGTAGCCTGTTTATTCACGATATCACTGAGCGCCAGCAGCTAGAGCGGCTTCGGGATCAACAGGCCCGTGAAGATGTACTGACTCGGTTGCCTAATCGCCGTGCGCTTGACGAGCGCCTATCCGAAGCGATGGCGCGGGTACGCCGTACCCTAAACCCGCTTGCGGTGCTGTTTCTTGATTTAGACGGGTTCAAGCGTGTTAACGACCAGCATGGCCACGCCATGGGTGATGAACTGCTGCGCGACGTTGCCAAGCGCTTGCAGTATGCCGTTCGCGAGACGGACTTTGTTGCCCGTTGGGCAGGAGACGAGTTTGTCGTGCTGCTAGAAGGAGTCACCGCCGAGGCGCTAGAGCCATTGGCCCAGAAACTGATTCACCTCATTGAAGAGCCGCTTCATGTTGGCAGCGCTACCTTACGGGTTAGTACCAGCATCGGTGTAGCGCTATTTTTGCCAGGGGCGTCTGAAACGGCTCAGGAGTTGTTAAAGCGAGCTGACGTGGCAATGTATATGGCTAAGCGGGCGGGTAAAGCGCGTATAGAGCTAGCGCGCCCGGCAGATATAACGCCCAAGACTTAACGAACCCAGGGAAGAAAATGATTCGTTGCATATTAACCACCCCAGAAGGCGATGTGCGTGAGGGGGATGTACGCCTAATCGACGACTGGAAAACAATGCCCACTGCCCATTTGTGGGTTGATATGAAAGGCGAAAGCGAAGCGCAGGAGCGTGATGTGCTAGAGCGTTTTGACTGCCATCCCTTGGCCATTCAAGATGCCCATAAAGAGCGACACCCGCCGAAAATTGAAGAGTTTGAGAACCATACGCTGATTATTTATCGCGGCATTTCATCATTCGATGCCCAGCTTAATTTTGTGCCCCAGCAGGTCTGTTTCTTTATCGGCGAACGTTTTTTGATAACGCTTCACCCCGGAGAAGCCTTGAGTATTGAGCGGCTGTTAAATGAGCAGGGTAAGGCGTTGCTGGCGCTTTCCCCAGAGCATGTGGCATTAAAAGTGATGTATACCTCAGCAGGATTTTATATTGATAGCCTGCTGGAGTTTGAGATGGAACTTAGCGATCTTGAGGATGAGCTGCTCGAAAACGGCAACGATGTTCTGATGCGTAAAATTACGACTTACCGCTCGCGGCTGGTGAAAATGCGGCGCATCTTTAGCTATCACAAAGGTATTACTCAAGAGCTAACAGCGTATGACTACGCCCACTTACCTAGAGGTGAGAGTGAAACCCTGCACGCGATTACCGATGTAGAGGAGCGCTTTGAGCGCCTCTATACGCTGACACAAATGTACTACGATATTTGCGGTGACTTGGTGGATGGCTATATCTCTATTTCTTCTCACCAGCTAAATATCACCATGCGTGTTTTGACGGTGATTACCGCTATTTTTGTTCCGCTGACGTTCATTGCCGGTATTTACGGAATGAACTTCGAATATATGCCTGAGCTTAGCTATCAATACGGCTACTTCTTTGTATGGGGGGCCATGTTGGGTATTGGCGGTATTTTAATCTGGCTGTTTAAACGCAAAGACTGGTTCTAAAGCCCTTGTCGGGCGGTGAGTTGGTGTAAACGAAATGCCAGCATGCAAAGCCCCAGCGCAATCAAGAGCCACAGAGCGGCCAGTAACATAGGAAAAGCCCGGGCCCCGGCGATATCCAGCAGCGGGCCTGTTAAAGACGGAATAATCAGCGCACCGCTACCCGCTGCGGTAAAAATAGCGCCGGTGGTGCGGCCCCGCATCACAATGGCCTGGTTGCATAGCGCAAAGAGTGTCGGGAAAAAAGCAGAGGCCGAAAGCCCAAACAGCAGTGCTCCGAGGCTTAGAGGCAGCCAGTTAAAATGCAGGCCGGCCGAGGCACCCAAGCCCAGCGCCAAACAACTGGCTAACACCTGCCAGGGTGAACAAACACGCAGCAGAGGAATGGCCAGCAAACGGCCAGCAGATAGCGCTAGCCAGAATAGGGTGGCCAGCAGTGCCGCCTGCTCGGTAGTCAGCCCTGACAGCGCGCCATACGCCGTCACCCAGCCAGCAAACGTAATTTCAATGCCCACATAAATGGAAAACAGCAGCATAAATAGCCCCAGCAGCAGTGGGTCACGATGTTTGAGCGCTGCCAAAGTGGCTGGGTCAGGGTCTACCGTTGGCATAGTCGGGCTGGCAAAGCGCGACAGTGGCCACAGCATGGCAGCCACGCTTAATGCAACAATCCAAAACGTGAGATGAAATTGCCCGGTAAGTGAGAGTGCGGCAATCATAATCAGCGGCGTAAGCATGTTGCCGAAGCTAAAGCAGAAGTGTAGCGCGCTCACGTTTGGGCCTGCCGCATCGCGGTGTAGCCATAGCAGTAGCGTATTTCCCCCCGCGTTTAGCGATACTTCCGCAAAGCCCAACAGCATAAACAGCAGCGTTAACAGCACCAGGAGCGGGCTAAGCGGCGCCAAGGCGAGTCCTGCCACCGCCAGTACCCCCATCATTAACAACACGCGATGGCCGTTAAAGCGGTCCATCAGCAGTCCCGTTACAATAGCGCCGCTCATATTGCCCACCGCTCGGGCGGTGAACAGTACTGCAATCTGGCTCATGGAAGAACCGCTCGCTGCGGCTAAATGAGGCAGGGCAGGGCCTAGCAGCCCGCCGGTCATGCCGATGGCGATAAACAGGCCAAAATAGGTCCAGGTAAGGCGACGATGATACGCAGAGATAAAGTGAAGCATACCGTTCCTTGGCAGGGTCTGAGGGATGCGGCTGGTTGGCTAGCTTGACGTGTTTTTCATCCCATCACTATTGGCGAAAAGTTGACGCCGTGCCATGTGGTTTACGCGGGAGTGTGGCATGCTCGCAGTCGACCAACGACCTGCAACTCACCAGAGAGTGAACACCATGACGATTATGATCTTAGGCCTGCTAATATTTCTTGGCGGGCACTCGGTACGCATTTTTGCTGAATCCTGGCGACAGCAGCAAATAGCCGCACGCGGCGAAGGCACCTGGAAACTGGCTTACTCAGCCGTGGCCGTGATAGGGCTGGCCCTCGCGATTTATGGCTATGGCTTAACGCGCTTGGACCCTATCCATATCTGGTTTCCGCCGATGGGCTTACGCCATGCAGTGGCGTTATTGATGCTACCTGCGTTTATTATGCTGGCAGCTGCTTACGTACCGCGTAACGCTATCAAGGCCAAACTAGGCCACCCCATGATGCTGTCAGTTAAAATTTGGGCGTTCGCCCACCTGCTGGTGAATGGTCGACTGGGCGATATCCTCTTTTTTGCTGCTTTCCTTGTATGGGCCATTTTGGCGTTTAAAGCTGCCAAGCAGCGTAGCCGCCAACATCCTTCAGCGCCTCAGGCCACCTCGCTGCCCGCGACACTGGCAACGATTGCCATTGGCGTGGTGGCCTACGGACTGTTTGCTTTCTACTTACACGGCGTACTGATCGGCGTACCTGTTTTTGGCTAGCCCTTTGATGCATCTCGCAGTTTTGTTCTCTTAATATCTTGAACCTCGCCGGGCGTTTGTTATTGTCGCGGCGTATGCACTAATAAGGAGCCAGCCCATGGCCGACACGCAACACACTGCCCACGCGACGCCCATCCCAACAAAGATGTCTGCGATGTTATTAACCGGCCACGGTGATGTGGATGCTTTGCAGTATCGACAGGATGTGCCGACACCAAAGCCAGGGCCTGGCCAAGTGCTCGTCCAGGTAACGGCCACCGCGAAAAACAACACCGACCGCAAAGCGCGCGAAGGGCTCTACCCGACGAAGGGCAAGGAGGAGGTTACCTCGTTTGCCATGGGCGGTTCGCCAACCTTAACGTTCCCGCGTATTCAAGGGGCCGATGTTGCCGGGCGCATTGTCGCCGTAGGTGAGGGTGTGGATGAGCATCGTATCGGCGAGCGTGGCCTACTGGATTTCAACATCTACGCCGATGAGCGTCGTGATATTAACCTCACGCCGGACTACTACGGCCACGGTGCTGATGGCGGCTATGCTGACTATATTGCGGTGCCTGCCGACCAGTTCCACCACGTCGCTAACCCTGAACTGCATGATGCTGAGCTGGCCGCTATGGGCATGTGCTCCTATCAAACCGCCTACCACATGATGACTGCCGCCAACGTGCGCGCAGGCGAGCGGGTGTTGGTTAGCGGCGCCAGCGGCGGGGTGGGCACGGCGCTCATTCAGCTGTGTCGCATTGTTGGGGCGATCCCTTATGCGGTAAGTCAGCTTGATAAAGCCGATGCGCTTATTTCGCTTGGGGCGGAAGCGGTGATTGACCGTGGCGACCTGCCAACGTTTGTCGAGCGTGTGCTGGCGGAAACCGGTGGCCAAGCGATTGATGCGGTGATGGATCTGGTAGGCGGCGAAATGACCGACCTTTTCATCGACACCATGATTGGCGATATGCAGCGCCGCACCACCTATCCACGGCTTTCCATTGCTGGTGCCAGCGGCGGCAATATCAGCGAAATCATGTGGACTCGCATTTATCTGTATCAGGTGCAGATTTTCGGTGTGTCCCACGGCACCCGGGAAGAGGCAGAGCAGCTGATTGACTGGATTCGCAGCGGCGAACTTAAACCCGTTTTGCATGGCGCCTTTAAGCTCTCCGAGCTACATGATGCCGAACGCTATTTTGTAAACCGTGGCAGTAACTACCTGGGTAAAATCGTGATTGTTCCCGATGCCCAGTGGGACAATCACGGCGCACCTTTTGCTCTTACCACTGCCTAGGAGGCGGGTTTGTGAAGAACCTCCATACGATTCAATTGTTGGACACTCATGCGGGCGGCGATGTCAGCCGTATTGTCACCGGTGGTATTGATGCGCTACCCGGCGCTACGGTTCGTCAGCAGATGGAGTATCTGCGCGACGATGCCGATGGCCTCAGGCGTTTGCTGTTGGAAGAGCCCTATGGCATTCCAGAGATGTCGGTAGACCTGCTGGTTCCTGCCACAGACCCGGAAGCCGTGGCGGGATATATCATTATGGAAGTGATGGGCTACCCGATTTACTCCGGCTCCAACACGCTCTGCACGGCCACTGCCGTTTTGGAAACCGGCATTGTGCCGAAGCAGGAGGGCATCCAGCGCTTTAAGTTGGAAGCGCCTGCGGGGTTGGTGCAAATTGAAGCCCGCGTGCATAAGGGCGTGGTGGAATCGGTCACGTGTGAAGGTCTGCCCAGCTATATCGATACCTATCGGGATACCATCCAAGTACCAGGGATCGGTGACGTGACCTACTCGGTCGCTTATAGCGGCGGCTTTTACGCCCTGGTAGATGCCGAGGCGCTGGGATTCAAGCTGGTGCGAGATGAAGAGCAGGCACTTGCCGCCTGCGCCCATAAAATCGTTGAGGCGATTCAGGCGCAGCGTGGCTTCTCCCACTACACCTTGGGAGATGTGGGCCCGCTGCCGTTTTTGCACTTTATGGGGCCGGAAGAGCAGGTAGCTGAAGGCTATATCCGCTCGCGTTCGACCACCTATGTGCATCCCGGAGTTATCTGCCGCAGCACCACGGGCACTGGCACCTCTGCACGGCTAGCGCTGATGAACTATGAAGGGCGTTTAAAGCTGGGTGATAAGCTGGAAACGGTATCGCTGCGGGAAACTGGTTTTATCGGCACCTTTACTGGTACTCATCAGGAGGGCGCTTACCAAGTGGTGGAAAACACCATTACCGGGCGCAGCTATGTACTGGCGGATTCCAAGATTGTAATTAACTGCGACGACCCGATGGTGGCTTGTGGCGAGCTTCACCATATCCTGAGCGACCGTCACAGCGAGTAATGTTGAGCGAGTAGGTGGTGGAGTGTGGAGTGCTCAATCGGTAGTCACACCGCCTACAACATAACCTTCCTGTTCAATGCGCTCCCATACCGGGGCCTTTTCGGCCTCGGTCATGCTACCCCAATAGGCAATTTCATCCAGCGTGCGTCCGCAGCCCTGGCAGACCTCGGTGCTCGGCTTAATTTGGCAAACGTGAATACAAGGCGATAATGGACGAGATGGGATTGGCATGACGGTCACTGTGTCAGGTATCGAGAGGGCACGTATAAAAGAGGGGCACGTATAAAAGAGTAAGGGCAGCTCCCTGCTAACCCACCGGCACTTTACCACGCAGCGACTTAATTTTGCCTTTGCGGGTTTTATGGTCCACCCGACGCCGCTGAGAGCCTTTGGTGGGCTTGGTTGGGCGGCGCGCTTTTGGCTGTTTCGCCACGCTTCGAATCAATACCTGTAGACGGTTCAAAGCGTCCTCTTTATTCAGCTCCAAGGTGCGGTAGCTTTGGGCTTTAATAATCACCACGCCTTCTTTGCTGATGCGCTGGTCGGAGAGTGCCATCAGGCGCTCTTTATAAACCGGCGGCAGCGTTGAGCGCTGAATATCGAAACGCAAATGCACCGCTGAGGCAACTTTGTTGACATTTTGGCCGCCAGCGCCCTGGGCGCGAATTTGGCTAATATCAATTTCCCAGTCCGCCACGCTGACGCTATTGGAAATAGTGAGCATTCAGTTCCTCTGTGTCGCATGTAGCATCTTAGGCTAGCACATTTAACACAGAGGCGACGGCCCGCTGTATGGCTACCCTGCCAAGTTAGTTATCGGCTGGTTGCTGTCAAACGCCAGCACATTGTTAAACGCATCGTGGAAATAGAGTTCATAGCTATCTTTTTCTACATAGCCTAGGTGAGGGGTAGCAATGAGATTAGGCAGTGCTAACAGCGGGTGGTTAATCACGGGTTCTTCGTCAAATACATCCACTGCGGCACGGCCGGGTTGGCCTGCTTTTAAAGCAGCATCAAGCGCGCCTGGAGCGATTAATGGTGCTCGGCTGGTGTTCACTAGCAGGGAGGTTGGTTTCATTAGTGCGAGATGTGCGGCGGTGATAATGCCCCGGGTAGCCTCATTTAAACGCAGATGCAGGCTGAGTACATCCGACTGTGCAAACAGGGCTTCTTGGCTCTCTGCCACCGCCAGGCCAGCCTCTGTAGCACGCTGACGGGTGCCTTCACGGCCCCAGACCAATACCTTCATCTCAAAGGCTTGCCCATAGCGAGCGACTAGGCTGCCAATTTTGCCGTAACCAAATATGCCCAGCGTGCGGCCCCTAAGCCCAGCCCCTAAAGTACGCTGCCAGCGGCCCGCTTTTAGGTTGTCAACCTCCTCGGGAATATGCCGCATTGCCGCCAACACCAGCCCCCAGGTTAACTCGGCAGCAGCATAGGGGGAGCCTTTTCCGGTCATCACCGTCACGCCATGTTGCCGACAGGCATCAAGATCCACATGGGCAGCGCCACCCCCCGTCTGGCTGATCACTTTTAACTTGGGTAACCTCGCCAATAGCTCAGCTGTAATAGGCGTTCGCTCGCGGATTAGCACTAACGCATCCGCTTCTTTAAAGCGTTCGACCAGCGCATCCAGTTCGCCAACCGTATCGTTATAAATGGTCACCTTATGACCGTTAAGCAGCGCAAATGCGTCAAGGCCTCGCACACAGAGCTATGGTGATTTCTGGTGTATGGAAGCAGGCTGAAGGGGTGGCGTATCCTGTTGGTTGATCACCGCCAAGATCACAACCAACAGAGGAATGATACG
>NZ_JAMZBE010000016.1:0-40741 GCF_024158645.1 Halomonas sp. 707B3 | reverse complement strand
GCTCGTATGGGCTGTCAAACCCTATTGCTAACCCACAACATCGAGACGCTTGGCCAAATGTCGTGCAATCCCGCCATTGGCGGCATCGGCAAAAGCCATTTGGTGAAAGAAATTGATGCGCTCGGCGGTACAATGGGGCTAGCCACGGATTTAGGCGGCATCCAGTTTCGTGTGCTCAACGCACGCAAAGGGCCAGCGGTGCGCGCAACCCGTGCCCAGGCCGACCGCATCCGCTACAAAGCCGCCATTCGCGGCATGCTGGAAAACCAGCCCAACCTGACGATTTTTCAGCAGGCGGCAGGTGATCTCATTGTGGATAACGACACCGTACGCGGCGTCGTGACTGAAACCGGCATTCGCTTTCACGCAGAATCCGTTGTGCTCTCAACCGGTACCTTCCTGGGTGGCGTTATCCACATCGGGTTGGATCAAAGCCGCGGAGGCCGCGCGGGTGACCCGCCCTCCAACGCGCTGGCAGAACGACTGCGTGCGTTGCCGTTTCATGTTGACCGGCTCAAAACCGGCACGCCGCCGCGTATCGATGCCAAAACCGTCGATTTTTCGCAGTTGGAAGAGCAGCCGGGTGATACCCCAACGCCGGTGATGTCTTACCTCGGCTCGCGGGAGATGCATCCCCAGCAGGTGAGCTGCCATATCGCGCACACCAACGAGCGCACCCACGAGATTATTCTGGGTAACTTGGATCGCTCGCCAATGTACTCTGGCGTGATTGAAGGGATCGGCCCGCGCTACTGCCCCTCGATTGAAGATAAAGTGCACCGCTTTGCCGACAAATCGAGCCATCAGGTGTTCATCGAGCCTGAAGGCCTGGATACCCACGAGCTCTATCCCAACGGCATCTCGACCTCGCTGCCGTTTGATGTGCAGCTGCAGGTGGTGCGCTCGATCAAAGGGTTAGAAAACGCACACATCACGCGTCCTGGCTATGCCATTGAGTACGATTTCTTTAATCCGCGGGATTTGAAACACTCGCTGGAAACCAAATTTATCCACAACCTGTTTTTTGCCGGACAAATCAACGGCACAACCGGTTATGAAGAAGCGGGTGCCCAGGGGCTACTGGCGGGCTTAAACGCCGCTCGCCGCGCTAAACAGCTCGACGCTTGGTACCCCCGCCGTGATGAAGCCTACCTCGGCGTTTTGGTAGACGACTTAATCACCATGGGCACCAAAGAGCCCTACCGCATGTTTACTTCGCGGGCGGAATACCGCCTGCTGCTGCGTGAAGATAATGCCGATCTGCGCCTGACCGAAAAAGGCCGCAAGCTAGGCTTAGTCGACGACACGCGCTGGGCAGCGTTTAGTCAAAAGCGCGAAGCCATCGAGCGGGAAACTGCACGCTTGGCCACCGCTTGGGTACAGCCCAATAGCCCGGCAGCGGAAAAAATCGCTGAAAAAACCGGCAGGCCGCTACCCCGAGAGTACTGCTTAAGCGATTTGTTGAAACGCCCTGAGCTGACGTATGCCGATATTACCTCGCTCCCCGGTATGGAAAGCGGTGATGTGCATGACGAAGCCGTGGCCGAACAGGTGCAAATTCAAGCCAAATATCAGGGCTATATTGATCGTCAGCAGGATGAGATCGATAAGCTTAAGCGTCATGAAGCTACGCCGCTGCCTGCGGAACTTGATTATCACCGGGTGGAAGGTCTCTCCAACGAGATTCGCCAAAAACTCAGCGACACCCGTCCTGAAACCCTTGCACATGCAGCCAGGATTTCTGGGGTAACGCCCGCAGCTATATCGATTCTGCTCGTGCATCTGAAAAAACGCCGCCTGATTACCAACGCCGAGGTGGCCAACGGATGAGTCGACTCCAGCCGCTGGTCAACAGCTTACCCAATGGCGTTGCACCACGACTTGATCAAGGCCTATCAGCGCTAGGGGTTGTGATTAGCGCTGAACAGAGAGAGCAGCTGCTTGGTTTACTGGCGCTGTTGCACAAGTGGAACCGGGCTTATAACCTCACCGCAGTGCGTGATGTTGAAGAAATGGTCTCGCGTCACGTACTGGATAGCGCCGCCGTTGCTCCCTACGTTCACGGCCCAACGCTGCTGGATGTGGGGGCAGGGCCTGGGTTACCCGGCTTAGTACTAGCGATTATGAAGCCCGAACTTCAGGTGACGCTGCTGGATAGCAATGGCAAGAAAGTCCGCTTCCAGCGCCAAGCGGTGATGGAGTTGGCGCTGACGAACGTGACGCCTACTCAGGCACGGGTAGAGCAGTTCGCCGGCCAGCACTTTGATCAGGTGATCTCACGTGCGTTTGCCAGTTTGGTGGATTTCGTGACACTAACGCGCCCCCTGCCATCTGCAAATGGTCAGTGGCTAGCAATGAAAGGCCCTGGTGCCGATGACGAGCTGCGTGACCTGCCGGAAGGCATTGAACTCAGCGAGCGCCACCTGTTGAATGTACCCTTTGAAACGGCCGAGCGGCAGCTGTTGATCCTGACCCCAAAAGGAGTTGAGTAGTGAGCCAGATCATTGCCCTGACCAACCAAAAAGGCGGCGTGGGCAAGACCACTTCAGCCGTTAACCTGGCCGCCAGCCTGGCTGCTCTTGATCGCCGCGTACTGCTGGTGGATTTGGACCCACAGGGCCATGCCAGCATGGGCAGCGGGATCGACAAGTACGATCTTGAGAAAAGCGTGCTGGACGTGTTGCTTGGTGAAGCCACTGCAGGCGAGGTTATCGTTCGCGGGCTGCCGGTTCACTACGACGTTCTACCCGGTAACGGCGACCTCACTGCAGCAGAAGTCGAATTACTGGATAGCGACCAGCGCCAAAGCCGCCTATCGCTCGCGCTCGCCAGCGTCGCGGACGATTACGACGTGGTGCTGATCGACTGCCCGCCGTCGCTGAATATGCTGACGGTGAACGCACTCACCGCCGCCCATGGCGTACTGATTCCGCTACAGTGTGAGTTTTACGCCCTAGAGGGGCTCTCCGCGTTGCTGGATACGGTGGAGCAGATCAAACAAAGCGTGAATCCTGAGCTTGCCGTCTCCGGGATTCTGCGCACCATGTACGATAAGCGCACCAGTCTCACCCGCGAAGTGGATAAGCAGCTACGCGACTTTTTCGGCGATGCGCTTTTGAAAACGACGATTCCGCGCAACGTGAAAGTCGCTGAAGCGCCAAGCCACGGCGTACCGGTCACCCAATACGCGCGTTTTTCGCGGGGTAGCCAAGCCTATCGCGTGCTGGCCAAAGAGATGATTCGGCGTCTGTCGTTGTAACGGTTGCCGCTGTAGCGTTCAAAGCACGTAACGTTAAAAGTACGAGGGAAAGCGAATGACGCGTAAACGCGTGCTAGGACGTGGCCTGGATGCCCTGATTGGTGCGGGCGCACGTCGTCGTGACAGTTTAGACCTGACCGGTGGCGCAACGCTTGAGAGCGCCGACGCCCCGGTGCCAGACGTGGCGGTAGATGACGCAATGGCTGAACGCCTGGAGCGTCTGCCACTTGGGCAACTGATGCGCGGAAAGTATCAGCCCCGCCGAGACATCCAGCCTGAAGCCCTGGAAGAGCTTGCCGACTCGATCCGTGCCCAAGGCGTGATGCAGCCCATCGTAGTGCGTCCGGTAGGTAAAGACCGCTATGAAATTATTGCCGGTGAGCGCCGCTGGCGCGCCGCGCAACTGGCCGAGCTGGACGTTATTCCGGCGGTCATACGCCATGTGAGTGATGAAGTCGCGCTGGCCTTAGCGCTGATTGAAAACATCCAGCGGGAAAATCTCAACGCCATTGAAGAAGCGATTGCGCTGAAGCGTTTGGGTGATGAATTTGAACTCACTCAGCAACAGATTGCCGATGCAGTGGGTAAGTCTCGTACCCAGGTTGCCAACTTGCTTCGTCTGCTGGCCCTCGACCCAGAGGTGCAAACCCTGCTAGAGCGGGGCGATTTAGATATGGGTCACGCTCGCGCACTGCTCTCGTTAAATAGTGCACAGCAGCGCCAAGTCGCCCACGAAGTGGTCAATAAAGACCTTACCGTGCGCGATACCGAAGCGCTGGTGAAAAAGGTGCAAACCCATCAGGCGCCTGTATCTTCTGCCAAGCAGTCAGCCAAAACACCCGATGTGGCCCGCTTAGAAACCCATCTGGGTGAGCTTCTCGGCGCGCCTGTTTCGATTGATCATGGTCAAAAAGGCAAAGGCCGAGTCACTATTCGTTATACAAGCCTTGAAGAGCTGGATGGAATTCTAGCGCATATTAAATAGCACGCTAATGAAAGATACGGCCTATTTTTAGCCCTTTGGTCGCAAGTCGATGCTGAAACGCGCGAATTCCGTGCAACTTCGGTTGAAGGTGTGATAGCGCTTCCCTATAATCGCGCAAGATTTGTGCAGGTTGGTATTAAGTCACCTACCTGCCAAAGCAATAATGGCCGTTCATTTGACGTACTGGGGAAATATGCAGCGAATTGAGACCCAGCGACGTAAAGCGTACATCATACGGTTGGCCATTATTCAACTGCTAGTGACGCTGATGGCTATGCTGCTTGCGTATTCATCGACACAGCTAGCGGGCGTGACCTCAGTACTGAAAGGCGCTCTTGTCGCATTGTTGCCACATGCCTTTTTTGTCTATCGGATGGGGTTTTTACATACGAACGTTTCTCAGCGGTCAGCGATGCTGCTGCGCGCCGAGGCAGGTAAGTTTGGTTTGACGGTGGCACTCTTTACAGCCGTATTTGTTGCCGTGCCCCCCTCAAACCCAGCTTTCTTTTTTAGCGCTTATGTCGCGATTGTTCTGACACATTGGCTGGCTCCATTGCTGATGCTAAGGCACCGCGCAACTAATTGAGGTGACATGTCTATGGCCGCAGGTAACGAAGTCTCAACGACTTACTATATCCAGCACCACTTGCAGAATTTAACCTTTGGTAAGCACCCAGAGAATGGCTGGTCGTTGGCGCACTCTGCTGAAGAAGCAAGTGAAATGGGCTTTTGGGCGATCCACTTGGATACCATGGGCTGGTCGATTGCCATGGGCTTGCTGTTCATTTTCCTATTCCGTAAAGCCGGTAAAATGGCGACTACTGGGGTGCCTGGCGGTTTGCAAAACGCCGTTGAGATGGTCTTCGAGTTCGTAGAAGACATGATTAAGGGCGCGTTCAAGGGGCACAATCCTATTATTGCCCCTCTAGCGCTGACGCTGTTCGTGTGGATTCTCTTCATGAACACGCTGAAAATCATTCCGGTCGATTACTTTCCGGTGTTGTTCAGCAAGTTAGGCGTCGATTATATGAAAATCGTGCCGACAACAGACGTTAACGCCACCCTAGGCTTAGCGTTGGGCGTCTTTGGCCTCATTCTCTACTACAGCTTCAAAGTGAAAGGCGTAGGTGGATTTGCCAAGGAGCTGTCGTTGACGCCGTTCAACCATTGGGCGCTGATTCCTTTCAACCTGTTGCTTGAAATTGTCGCTCTGTTGGTGAAGCCGTTCAGCTTGGCAATGCGTCTATTCGGCAACATGTTTGCGGGTGAAGTTATCTTCATTCTGATTGCCATGCTGCCGTTCTGGGCAATTTGGTTGTTGGATGTGCCGTGGGCCATTTTCCATATCCTGATCGTTGTCCTACAGGCATTCATTTTTACTGTTCTGTCCGTGGTGTACCTCAGTGCTGCTCACGAGCATCACTAAGCGCACCGCTTGCGTGAGATTAACCCTTAACCTTAACCCTCAACCTTGCACTTAAACTTGAAAAACTAGGAGCATTACCATGGAACTTATCTACATTGCTGCCTCCATCATGATCGGCTTGGGCGCTTTGGGCACCGGTATCGGTTTCGCTATCCTCGGTGGCAAACTGATCGAGTCTACTGCTCGTCAACCTGAGCTGGGCGACCAACTGCAGACCAAAACCTTCCTGATGGCCGGTCTGCTGGACGCCGTTCCGATGATCGGTGTTGGTATCGCGATGTACCTGATCTTCGTTGTTGCCGGTTAATGATTGCATCGCCGAGCGGCTAACCCGCTCGGTTTTGTTTCACTCCGGTCGCCACGAAATTGTCAGAGGTACATCCCTGTGAATATCAACATGACGCTTATCGGGCAGACGATCGCCTTCGCGATCTTTGTCTGGTTTTGCATAAAGTATGTGTGGCCTCCGATCAGCAACGCGCTTCATGAGCGTCAGAAAAAGATTGCTGATGGCTTGGACGCAGCCAGCCGTGCGACTCGCGACCTTGAGCTAGCTCAAGAGCGCGCTGAGCAAACGCTGCGTGAAAGCAAGGAGCAGGCTTCTCAAATTCTCGAGCAAGCCAACAAGCGCTCTGCTCAAATGATCGAAGAAGCACGCGAACAGGCTCGCGCTGAAGGCGAACGCCTGATGGCAAGCGCTCGTTCCGAAATTGAGCAAGAAGTGAATCGTGCAAAAGACGAGCTTCGTGCCCAGGTTTCTCACCTCGCCATCCTTGGTGCCGAGCGTGTATTAGAAGCTTCGGTCGACGAGAAAGCACATCGCAAGTTACTTGATGAGCTTGCTGCTGAACTGTAAGGAGGTGACCCATGGCGGAATTACTTACCGTCGCTCGTCCTTACGCTAAGGCGGCGTTTGAATACGCGCGTGATCATGAGGCGCTTGATAGCTGGTCTCAGGCGCTTAGTTTTTTAAGCGCTGCGGTTGCTAACAGCGACTTTCGTCGCTTGATGGGCAGTCCAAAACTTGAGAATGACAAAAAAGTAGCGCTGCTTTCCGATATGTTGCCGGAACAGCAGAACGATGATTTGTCACGCTTTTTGGATACCTTGGCCGACCAAGGTCGCCTGACGGCACTGCCCTTTATCGCTGAACAGTTCGAGTACCTGCGTGCCGAACATGAACAGCGTGTTGAAGTGACCGTTACGTCCGCCTATGAGCTGGACGGCGAACAGCAGACCAAGCTAGCAGACGCGCTCAAGAAACGTTTGAATCGCGAAATCTCCATTACTACTCAGGTGGACAAGTCGCTTATTGGCGGTGTCATCCTGCGTGCCGGCGATACCGTCATTGACGGTTCGGTGCGTGGTCGATTGAACCGCCTTTCTGAAGCACTGACCGCTTGAGTCTGAGGGACATGGCATGCAGCAACTGAATCCTTCCGAGATCAGCGACATCATCAAGCAGCGAATTGAGAAGCTTGACGTCGCATCCGAAGCCCGTAATCAGGGCACCATCGTCAGCGTTTCCGACGGTATCGTGAAAATTCACGGCCTCGAAGACGCGATGTTTGGTGAAATGATCGAATTCCCGAACAGCATCTTCGGCATGGTACTGAACCTGGAGCGTGACTCCGTCGGTGCTGTTGTCCTGGGTGACTACCTACAGCTTGAAGAAGGCATGACCGCTCAGTGTACCGGTCGCATTCTGGAAGTTCCGGTAGGCCCTGAGCTGATTGGTCGCGTTGTCGACGCGCTGGGTAACCCCATCGACGGCAAAGGCGATATCAACGCTAAACTGACCGACGCGGTAGAAAAAGTAGCGCCTGGCGTTATTACCCGTCAGTCCGTTGACGAGCCGATCCAAACTGGTCTGAAATCCATCGACGCCATGGTGCCAATCGGTCGTGGTCAGCGTGAGCTGATCATCGGTGACCGTCAGATTGGTAAATCCGCCATTGCCATCGATGCGATCATCAACCAGAAAGGCAAAGGCGTGACCTGTGTCTACGTCGCGATCGGTCAGAAGCAGTCGACCATTGCTAACGTGGTGCGCAAGCTAGAAGAGCACGGCGCGATGGATCACACCATCGTTGTAGCTGCAGGCGCTGCCGATCCGGCACCGATGCAGTTCCTGGCCGCCTACTCTGGCTGCACCATGGGTGAATATTTCCGCGATCGCGGTGAAGACGCACTGATTGTCTATGACGATCTTTCCAAGCAGGCTGTTGCCTACCGCCAGGTATCGCTGCTGCTGCGTCGTCCGCCGGGCCGTGAAGCTTACCCGGGTGACGTTTTCTATCTCCACTCACGTCTGCTGGAGCGCGCTGCGCGCGTTAACGCTGACTACGTTGAGAAGTTCACCAACGGTGAAGTGACAGGCAAAACCGGTTCCTTGACCGCACTGCCGATCATCGAAACACAAGGTGGTGACGTATCGGCATTCGTACCGACCAACGTTATCTCTATCACCGATGGTCAGATCTTCCTGGAAACCAACCTGTTTAACTCCGGTATTCGTCCGGCGATTAACGCAGGTCTCTCGGTTTCTCGTGTAGGTGGTGCTGCGCAGACCAAAATCATCAAGAAGCTGGGTGGCGGTGTTCGTCTGGCCCTGGCTCAGTACCGCGAACTGGCGGCGTTCTCGCAGTTTGCCTCTGACCTTGATGAAGCCACGCGTAAGCAGCTTGAGCACGGTCAACGTGTTACCGAACTGATGAAGCAGAAGCAGTACTCGCCGATGTCAGTTGCAGAAATGGCGCTGTCTCTGTACGCCGCTAACGAAGGTTACCTGGATGACGTGAGCGTCGATAAGGTGCTGGACTTCGAACGTGCTCTGCACGATTACATGAAGTCTGAGCACAGCGAACTGCTCGATAAGATCAACCAGACCGGCGACTACAACGGCGAGATTCAGGACGGCTTGAAGTCAGGTCTCGAGAAGTTCAAGGCGACTCAGAGCTGGTAATGTCCGGCCCGCCTGCGGGCGGGCTTGCATGCTTTCTGAGAGCCACGAACGAAAGGTAGATCGCTATGGCAGCTGCAAAAGAGATACGCACCCAGATCGGGAGCATTAAAAATACGCAGAAGATTACCAGTGCCATGGAAATGGTAGCTGCATCGAAAATGCGTAAAGCGCAAGATCTGATGAAGGCTGGCCAGCCGTACGCCAAGCAGATTCGTAACGTGGTAGGCCACATTGCTGACGCAAACCCCGAGTACAAGCACGACTATATGGTCGAGCGTAGCGAGGTAAAGCGCGTTGGTTATATCGTGGTTTCCACCGACCGTGGCCTGTGTGGCGGCTTAAACGTCAACCTGTTCAAGGCAGTGGTGAAAGACGCTGTTGCCTGGAAACAGCAAGGCGCTGAGCTGGACTTCTGCGCCCTCGGCTCGAAGGCTGGTGCCTTCTTCCGCAATTATGGTGGCAATCTAATTGCTGCAAAAAGCGGATTAGGGGAAGCACCAACCGTTGAGGGTCTGATCGGTAGCATTAAGGTGATGCTCGAAGCGTACGATGAAGGACGCCTAGACCGCCTGTACGTGGTGTATAACGAATTTGTTAACACCATGACGCAGCGGCCAGTAGTGCGTCAGCTTCTTCCTCTGTCGTCCGATATGGGCGCAGACGCTAAGCATGACAAAGAAAACGCCCGTCCCGGAAGCTGGGACTACCTGTATGAACCGGATGCCAAGGCGTTGCTAGACAGCCTGTTGGTTCGATTCATCGAATCGCAGGTGTATCAGGCGGTAGTCGAGAACGGTGCGTGTGAACAGGCCGCCCGAATGATCGCTATGAAGAGTGCCACTGATAACGCGGGCAACCTGATCGACGATCTGGAGATGGTTTATAACAAGGCCCGTCAGGCCGCCATCACCCAGGAAATTTCCGAGATCGTCGGCGGCGCTTCAGCCGTATAACGCCTAGGGAGCCTGCCATCGCTTAGGTGGCTCCCGGCAGACAGGTTTCATTTGCAGGTTTTTGAGAGGAACCAAGATGAGCGGACGTATCGTACAAATCATCGGCGCGGTGATTGACGTAGAGTTTCCGCGGGACTCTGTGCCCAAGGTCTACGACGCGCTGAAGGTCTCCGATGTTGAGACCATCCTCGAAGTCCAGCAGCAGCTGGGCGACGGCGTAGTACGCGCCATTGCCATGGGCTCCACTGAGGGCTTAAAGCGTGGCATGGACGTGACCAGCACAGGTGCTGCGATTTCCGTACCAGTGGGTAAGGAAACGCTAGGTCGCATCATGAACGTGCTCGGCGAGCCGATTGATGAAGCTGGCCCGATCGGCGAGCAAGAGCGCATGCCGATCCACCGTAAAGCACCGAGCTATGCCGACCAAGCAGCCTCTAACGAGCTGCTGGAAACCGGTATCAAAGTAATCGATCTGGTTTGCCCCTTCGCGAAAGGCGGTAAAGTCGGTCTGTTCGGCGGTGCGGGTGTTGGTAAAACCGTTAACATGATGGAGCTTATCCGCAACATCGCTACCGAGCACAGCGGCTACTCTGTATTCGCCGGTGTAGGTGAGCGTACGCGTGAGGGTAACGACTTCTATCATGAAATGACCGAATCCAACGTTATCGATAAGGTAGCGCTGGTCTATGGTCAGATGAACGAGCCGCCCGGCAACCGTCTGCGCGTGGCGCTGACCGGTCTAACCATCGCTGAGAAATTCCGTGATGAAGGCCGTGACGTTCTGCTGTTCGTCGATAACATCTACCGTTACACCCTGGCCGGTACCGAAGTATCTGCCCTGTTGGGTCGTATGCCGTCTGCGGTAGGTTATCAGCCGACACTGGCCGAAGAGATGGGCGTTCTGCAGGAACGTATCACCTCTACGAAAACCGGTTCTATCACTTCCGTACAGGCCGTTTACGTTCCTGCGGATGACTTGACCGACCCGTCGCCGGCGACCACCTTCTCCCACCTTGATGCGACCGTGGTACTGGCGCGTTCAATCGCTGAGCTGGGTATCTACCCCGCGATTGACCCGCTGGACTCCACTTCACGTCAGTTGGATCCGCTGGTCGTAGGCGAAGAGCACTATGATGTTGCTCGTGGCGTTCAGAACGTTCTGCAGCGTTACAAGGAACTGAAGGACATCATCGCGATTCTGGGTATGGACGAGCTGTCTGATGAAGACAAGCTGGCCGTTGCCCGCGCGCGTAAAATCCAGCGCTTCCTGTCGCAGCCGTTCTTCGTAGCCGAGGTCTTCACTGGTTCGCCCGGTAAATATGTGTCGCTGAAAGACACTATCCGTGGCTTCCAGGGCATCCTTGCAGGCGAGTACGACAACCTGCCGGAACAGGCCTTCTACATGGTCGGCTCCATCGACGAAGCTGTCGAGAAAGCCAACCAGATGAAGAAGTAATCCCGTCCATTAGGGGGATTCGCTATGGCGAATAGCTTCACTTGCAATATCGTCAGCGCTGAAGATTCCATCTTCTCAGGTACTGTCGAGATGGTGGTAGCTGCAGGGATTATGGGTGACCTCGGCATTTTGCCGGGGCACACCCCGCTGCTGACCGAGCTTCAGCCAGGCCCGGTTCGCGTGATCCACGATGATGGCAAGGAAGAAAACTTCTTTGTCTCTGGCGGCTTCATGGAAGTCCAGCCTACCGTTGTCACGATCCTTGCCGACGCAGCGACCCGTGCCAGCGACCTTGATGAGGCCGCGGCGGAAGAAGCGCGTCAGCAGGCGCTGAAAGCCTTTAACGACAAGTCATCGGAGCTGGATTATACCCGCGCTGCCGCTGAACTTGCCGAAGCCGTTGCCCAGCTGCGAACGATTCAGCAGCTGCGCAAAAAGGCGGGTAAAGGCTAACAACACGCTGCGCGTGAACAAAACGCTCCTTGAGCCCGTAATAGGGTTTAAGGGGCGTTTTTTTTGTCCGATATTAAAGCATACGATTAGCAGTATGGCGCTTGCCTGCACACAAGGAGATGGCGATGGCACTAAACGAAGAAGCCCTACAGGCATTAAAAAGTGAGCTGCTGAAAGAGCTTACCCAGGAAGCGCCGAATAAAACACAGCTGGCCGAACGGCTAGCGGAAATTCGATCAGCAGATATTGGCGATGTCTTAGAAGAGCTAATTGAGGAGGATGACGAGCTTGACGCCGCGCTTGCCTTGCTGGCGATTCTCTCCGCCGAGCGGGCGGCCAACGTGTTGGGCTACCTGCCGGGAGAAAGCCAGCTTGAGGTGGTCGGGAAGTTATCCGATACCCAAGTGCTCAAACTGCTGGAAGAGATGGGCTCCGATGAGCGGGCGGACTTGTTCAACCTGCTAGGGGAAGATCGCCGTGAAGCGCTGTTGCGTCGTATGGCGCACCAAGAGCGAGAAGATTTAAAGCGCCTCGCCAGCTATGAGGAAGGTACGGCCGGCGCCATCATGACCTCTGACTATGTAGCCATAGCCAGTGGCATGACGGTGTCGCAAGCGATGATGCGCGTGCGCCAAACCGCCCCTGATGCAGAAACGGTCTACCAGCTTTACGTGCTGGATAATGACGGCCAACTGATCGGTACCATGTCGCTGCGCCAACTGATGGTCGCGCGCCCTGGGGCGTTGGTGGATGACATCATGATCAAAGATGTCATCAAAACCCCTGTGGATAAAGCGCAGGAGGAGGTGGCGAGAATTGTGGCTCGGTACGACTTGCTGGCGCTGCCCGTGGTTGATGCCGATGGCCGTATGGTAGGCATCGTGACTCACGATGATGCCATGGATGTTGCTGAGTCAGAGGCCACCGAAGATATCCACAAAGGGATGTCCATCGGGCAGTTGGAAGATGGCGTTAGCCGGGTGCGGTTGTGGAGCCTTTATCGCAAGCGGGTGTTCTGGCTGGTGCTGTTAGTATTTGCCAACCTCTTTTCGGGAGCGGGCATTGCATATTTTGAGGACACTATTGCGGCACAGGTAGCGCTAGTGTTCTTTTTACCCTTACTGATTGGCAGCGGTGGTAACGCGGGTGCGCAGGCCGCCACGCTGATGGTGCGCGGCATGGCCACTGGCGATATCGGCGTGAAAGACTGGAGCAAGATGCTCGGGCGCGAGCTGTTGGTAGCTGGCTCATTAGGGTTGACTATGGCGGTTGCCGTGGCCCCCATCGGTATTTTTCGCGGAGGCGAAGCGGTGGCCATCATCGTCGCGCTGAGCATGGTCACCATCGTGCTGTTTGGCAGCATGATCGGCATGTGCTTACCGTTCGTACTGGAGCGTTTTAAGGTGGACCCCGCCACCGCCTCGGCGCCGCTGGTCACCACACTGATTGATGCTTCTGGGGTACTGATTTACTTCAGTATCGCCACGGCCATATTGTCAGGCGTTTAGGAGAGGCTTAACGCATGGCGCTGCTGGCCGCGCGGGTAATAAATAGTACTTCCACATGACCAAGCCACTCAATATCGCTAGCCAGCGCTTTTAGCTGGCTGGCCAAGCATTGAGGCGGTTGGTGAACCGCATCGCCAATAATCAGCGATACCGATACCTTATCTTCTAAGTAGTGGAGCTGTAGCTCGTTCAGCGTGCGCCATACCGGATGTTTGTACCAGCGCTCGTTCAGCGCCGCTTCCACTTCTGGACGCAGCGGCAGGCCGGGCAAGCGGCTGGGGTCGCCTTCGCCGGCGTCATCTTCCGGGTCGACGTGGAAGATCACGTCGGTCAATAAAGGAAATTCGTGACGCAGGCGACGGCTCACTTCGTTTCCGATTTCATGGGCTTCCGACACGGTGATCTTCGGTCCCACCACCACATGCAGGTCGACCATCACCCAGCCTGCAGATTGGCGTGTGCGCAGATCGTGTACGCTATCCACCCCAGGTACGCTGCGGGCGACATCGTGCATCTGCTGCTGAATGTCTTCTGGAAGGGCAGTATCCACCAGTTCTCGGGCCGACTCCCACAGCAAATCCCAGCCCACTTTACCGACCAGCAGCCCTACGATGATAGCGGCCACGGCATCTAGCCAGCCTAAGCCAAACTGGGCACCCACCAAGGCGACCAGCACTACCGCTGTTGAAAGCGCATCGCTGCGCGAGTGCCAGGCATTGGCCTCCAGCAGTTTGGACTTCACCCGTTTAGCCACTCGCATGGTATAGCGGAAAATCCACTCTTTGCTGAGTAGCGCGAGCACGGTGATGCCAATGGCTATCATGCCGGGAGCGTTGACTTCGGCACCGCTAAACAGGCGATCCAGGCTCGACCAGGCGATGCCCCCGGCCACGAAGATCAGCACGCTGCCCAATAGCAGGGTCGTGAGAGTTTCGATTCGGCCGTGGCCGTAGTGGTGATCGTTATCTGGCTCCTGGCGGCCATAGTGGATGGCAGCCAGTACAAAACCATCGGTGACAAGATCAGAGAGCGAGTGAATACCATCGGCAATCAGCGCAGCAGAGCCGACAAAAAAACCGACGGCGACTTTGATTATGCTCAGCAAACCGTCCAGCCAAGCGCCGATATAGGTTACGCGCTTAGCCTCTTGGCTATCTAACTCGCGATTGGGAACCACTGGCGTTTCTACGGTCTGAGTCATGAGGTACCTTGCAGGGACGCACACTTCTAATAGGCGCCTATTGTAGCTTACCGTTGCATAAGCTCTATACCTTCTTATGAATTTGCGCGCTTCACCGGTGCGGACAATGAATGGCTGGATGTGTATCCTAAGCGCCGCTGCAGGTGCTTACACATCATTTAATGACGTAATACAGACAGGATGACCTATGGATTGGCTCCAAGTGGTGGTATTGGCGGTGGTGCAAGGGCTCACTGAATTCCTTCCTATTTCTAGCTCTGCCCACCTCATTTTGGTGCCGGTGCTGACCACCTGGGAAGATCAAGGTCTTGCCTTCGATGTCGCCCTGCATTTGGGCAGTTTAAGCGCTGTCGTGATCTATTTTCGCCAGGAAATTTGGAAAATGGTTGTCAGCAGCCTAACCGCGGTGAAAGGAAAGGGTGTCGATGAAGACGCGCGGCTAGCTTTTTGGGTCACCATTGCCACGCTACCAGTATGTGTCGTCGGCTTTTTACTCCATGATCTTATTTCCGGCTATATGCGCTCCACTTTAATTATCGGCATTAGCCTGATTGCCTTCGGGCTACTGCTGGGCTATGCCGATTGGAAAATGCGCGGCACCCGCAGCGAGTATCAACTGACCCTAAAAGATGTACTGATCATCGGCGGCGCTCAGGTGCTGGCGCTGATTCCAGGTACGTCGCGCTCGGGCATCACCATGACCGCTGCCCTGATGGTGGGTATGAACCGTGAAGGGGCGGCGCGCTTCTCGTTTTTACTTTCAATTCCGGTGATTGTTCTGGCGGGCGGGCTTGAGGCGGTGAAACTATTGAAAGCGCCTCACTTAATTGATGTACCCGCTATGCTAGTAGGGGCGCTGTTATCAGGAATCAGCGCATATGTATGTATTCATTACTTCTTAGTGGTAATTAAAAAGCTGGGGATGCAGCCGTTCGTGGCGTATCGGGTGCTGTTTGGTGCTTGGCTACTGTGGTTTTTTCACTTTTAACCCGGCGCGTTTTATTTAAGGAAATTGGATGAAGGGCTATCAAACCGCGCTTGGGCGTGTGGGAGTCGTGGCGCTGGTGGGCGTTTTGCTGGCGGGCTGTTCAGAAAATGATCGGCCGCTGGAGTCACCGGTGCGCTTTGAAGGCGGTATTTTTGGCACCTATTATCAAATTACTCTGGTCGACCCGCTGACGCAGGGCGAAGCCAATGCTTTGGAAGAGGGCATATTGGCCGAGATGGAAGACGTTGACCAAGCGATGTCGACCTACCGTGACGATTCAGAACTAGTCGCCTTTAACGACGCGCCGCTCAACGAGTGGCAGCCGCTCTCTAACGAGCTGATCGAAGTGCTGGCGATAAGCCGCTCGGTGGCGGAAGCCAGCGAGGGGGCGTTTGATATCACCATTGGCGACGTAGTGAATTTATGGAGCTTTGGTCCTGAAGCGCGGCCAGAAGAGGTGCCCAGCGAGGCCGAGTTAAGCGAGCGCATGGCCACGATTGGGTTCGATGCAGTCGAGGTGGATACCCAGCGGATGCAGGCGCGTCGCCTCCGGGATGTATTTGCTGATCTTTCTGGGGTAGCCAAAGGCCACGCTACCGACCGCGTTGCCGCCTACCTGGACCAGCAAAAAATTGAAAACTATTTGGTCAATATTGGCGGTGGGCTGGTTGCCCGTGGCTACCGCGACATTGAAGCGCAAACACCCTGGCGCATTGGTATTGAAGTACCACAAAGCGGGGTACCGGAAGCGCAACATGTGATTGCGTTGGAGGGCATGTCGGTGGCTACCTCCGGTGATTACCGTAACTACTTTGAAGTCGACGGTGAGCGCTTTTCCCATCTTCTGGACCCGCGCACCGGGCGGCCCATTAAGCACCAGCTCGCCTCGGTCTCTGTGTTTCATCCCTCAAATGCCTGGGCAGATGCCTGGGCGACGGCGCTCACCGTAGTAGGCAGTGAAAAAGGTATGCAGCTCGCGGTAGAGAATAACCTGAATATTTTAATGCTAGTGAAAGATGGGGAGAGCTGGCGCAGCCTCGCCAGTCCGGCATTCGTCAACTATTTTGGTGAAGCGCTGGTGAATGAACTGGGAATTGAGCCTTGGGCGACGTCCACTGCGAATCGCCAAACGGAGACAGGTGAATAACATGCACGACCTCGATATCGTCATTCTTGCGGCGGGTAAAGGCACACGAATGCGTTCACAGCTGCCCAAAGTGCTGCATACGCTGGCGGGCAAACCCATGGTGCAGCACGTGCTGGAAACGGCCAGCGGCCTGAACCCCAGCCGAACCCATGTGGTAATTGGCCATGGGGCGGACCAACTGCGAGAAGCGTTGATAGAGCACGAGGTGTCGTTTGCGCTGCAGGAAGAGCAGAAGGGCACCGGCCATGCAGTAGCACAAGCCCAGGCTCAGTTAGGTAGCGGCATCGTATTGGTGCTGTACGGCGACGTCCCTCTCATTCGTCGCGATACGCTGGCCAACTTGCTGGCCCATGTCGATGAACAGCATATGGGCCTGTTGACCGTCACGTTAGATGACCCTAGCGGCTACGGCCGTATTGTGCGTGACAGTGATGGTCAGGCCGTGGCGATTGTTGAGCAGAAGGATGCCAACGACGAGCAGTTAGCGATTACTGAGTGCAACACTGGCATTATGGCCATGACCAGTGCTCAACTGAAGCGCTGGCTGCCCCAGCTTTCCGCAGAAAACGCCCAGGGCGAGTACTACCTGACCGATGTGATCGCCATGGCGGCCAGTGAAGGCGTCAAGGTAGCAACGGCGCAGCCCCATAACGCCACTGAAGTGGAAGGGGTTAATAACCGCTTGCAAATGGCCCGCTTAGAGCGCGCTTACCAGCAGCAGATAGCTGAAACATTGATGGCGCAAGGTGTTGCCTTGGCCGACCCAACAAGAATTGATGTACGCGGTAAGCTTACCTGTGGCCATGATGTATTCATCGATGTGGGCTGCGTATTTGAAGGCAATGTAGAGCTTGGCGAAGGAGTGCGGGTAGGCCCTTACTGTGTCATCAAAAACAGCACCATCGGCGCAGAGAGCGAAATTAACAGCCATAGTGTTATCGACACGACAGTGGCGGCAGGCCTCAACCAAATTGGACCCTTTGCACGGCTTCGCCCCGGTACGCGCTTAGCCGTGAAAGCCAAAGTGGGCAACTTTGTGGAAACCAAAAATGCTGACGTTGGTGAAGGCAGCAAGATTAACCACTTAAGCTACGTCGGCGATGCTCGCCTTGGCCGCGATGTCAACGTTGGCGCAGGCACTATTACCTGTAATTACGATGGCGCTAACAAGCACCATACCGAGATTGGTGATAATGCCTTTATCGGCTCTAACACGGCGTTGGTAGCGCCCGTCTCGGTTGGTAAAGGGGCCACTGTCGGGGCGGGGTCAACGATTGCTAAAGACGTCACCGATTACGCCTTAGCCGTCTCTCGTAGCCGCCAGTTAGAAAAAGTTGATTGGCCACGCCCTAGTAAAGTTAAAAAGCCTAGTGCTAAGAATCATTAAAAAGCCGTATTCATCTATCAGCGCCGCCGTTTTACCGTTGCGCGGACTGGTTAAGTAGCTTAGGAGAAGAACTATGTGTGGCATCGTCGCGGCGGTTGCGCAGCGTAATGTGCAGGGAATTTTGCTGGAAGGGCTTAAGCGCTTGGAATATCGCGGTTATGACTCCTCTGGCATGACGGTGCTTAACGATGGAACGCTCACGCGGCGCCGTGCTTTGGGGAAAGTGGCTGCGTTGGAAGCGCAGCTAGAGACCGCGGCGCTACCGGGTAGCTGCGGAATTGCCCATACCCGCTGGGCGACCCATGGAAAACCCTCCGAAGCTAACGCTCACCCACACCACAGCAGCGACAACGTTGCCGTAGTGCATAACGGCATTATCGAAAACTACGAAAAGATTAAAGAGACCCTGCAAGCCAGAGGTTATGCCTTTACGTCAGAAACCGATACTGAAGTGATCGCCCACTTACTGGCTGAAAAACTGGCGGCTGGGCTTACGCTGTTTGATGCTACTCAAGAGATTGTCAGTGGTTTAGGAGGGGCCTATGCCCTGGGCGTCATGAGCGCTGCTGAACCCGGCGTTGTGGTAGGTGCACGCCAGGGCAGCCCGCTTGTGGTAGGCGTAGGTATTGATGAGACATTTTTAGCTTCCGACCCGCTGGCGCTGCTGCAGGTAACCGACCGCTTTATCTACCTGGAAGAGGGGGATTTGGTCGAGCTGCGGGAGCATGGCGATATCCGTATTGTCGATCGCAAAGGAAACAGGGTAGAGCGGCCCATCCATACCTTTGAGCATGGCGATGGCGCGGCCAGTAAAGGCGAGTACCGCCACTACATGCTCAAAGAGATCTTTGAGCAGCCTAAGGTGATCGAGGCGGCACTAGAGGGGCGGCTTAGTGCCAGCAGCGTGTTGGTAGAGAGCTTTGGGCCAGATGCCCAGGCGCTGTTTCAGAAAACACGCCAAGTGCACATCATCGCCTGCGGCACCAGCTACCATGCGGGCTTGGTGGCACGCTACTGGCTGGAGCGCTACGCCGGGGTACCGGTGCAGGTAGAGGTCGCCTCCGAGTACCGCTATCGCCACCCGGTCGTACCGGAAGGGACGCTGTTTGTGACGCTCTCCCAATCGGGGGAAACCGCCGACACCCTAGCGGCGCTACGCTTTGCACAAACGCTGAACTATGTTGGCTCGCTGGCTATTTGTAACGTACCTGGCAGCTCGCTGGTGCGCGAGTCGGATATGTCGCTAATGACCCGGGCAGGCCCCGAAATTGGCGTGGCCTCGACGAAAGCGTTTACCACTCAGCTTATTGCGCTGATGCTGCTCACGCTGGCTGTGAGCAAAGCCAAAGGACAGGCCGATTATCCAGATATCGTCGCCGCACTGCGTACGCTTCCTGATGTATGCCAACGTGTGTTGGCGCTAGACAGCCAAATCGAAACGCTTTCCCAGGCGTTTGCCGAAAAAAATCATGCGCTCTTTTTGGGCCGTGGTGCCCACTATCCAATTGCCCTTGAAGGCGCGCTGAAGTTAAAAGAAATCTCCTACATTCATGCCGAAGCGTATCCTGCCGGGGAGCTAAAGCACGGCCCGCTGGCATTGGTGGATAGCGAGATGCCGGTTATTTCAGTTGCCCCGAATGATGATCTGCTCGAAAAACTGAAATCCAACCTCCAAGAAGTCCGCGCCCGCGGCGGCCAGCTATTTGTATTTGCCGACAAGGAGGTCGGCATTAGCCCCGAAGATGATATCCGCGTTCTGGAGCTGCCCTATGTGCATGAAGCACTGGCACCGTTGCTCTATACTCTGCCGCTGCAGCTATTGAGCTACCATGTTGCGGTATTAAAAGGCACTGATGTGGATCAACCGCGTAATCTTGCAAAGAGTGTGACCGTCGAATAAGTGCCGTGTCACAATTAATAACAGTTAGTCAGCATAAAGCGCTTTACAAGATGCGGCAAAAGGCCGCATCTTATGCGCAATCGCTGCGTTGCAGCACATAGTTAGTGTGCTTATTATCGTGGCGGTACTCTCTAACCCTGCCAGGATCACGCTGCTATGAAACCACCTAACGCCCTTGCAACTCGGCATCCAGCCTGCCGTGTTGCTTGGTTGTTGACCGCGCTCTGCCTTTTTGCTTTTCCTTCGCTCTCCTATGCTGCTGCCGGCCCATTAGATCTCACTGCCTCTCTTGCCGGTATTGCCTCTGTGACCATTTTCATTCTTGCCTATGCCTTGGTAATGAGTGAAGAAATTATCCACATGCGTAAATCCAAACCTGTTCTGGTGGCCGCTGGCCTTATCTGGGCAATTGTGGCGTGGGTTTATGTTCAAGCGGGTATGCCCCACGAGGCGGAAAGTGCCTTCAAGGAAACCCTACTGGAGTACACCGAGCTTCTGTTATTCCTGCTGGTGGCGATGACCTATATCAATGCCATGGAAGAGCGGCGTATTTTTGATGCCTTGCGGGCTTGGTTGGTACGTAAAGGCTTTAGCTACCGCAGCCTGTTCTGGATTACCGGCTGTCTGGCGTTTGGTATTTCCTCGATTGCCAATAACATGACCACCGCCATGTTGATGTGTGCGGTCGTACTGAAGGTGGCAGAAGGGGATAACAAGTTTATTAGTCTTTGCTGCATTAACGTCGTCGTGGCGTCTAACGCAGGCGGTGCGTTTAGCCCGTTTGGTGATATCACCACGCTGATGGTGTGGCAGGCAGGGCAAGTGCCCTTTGAAGGCTTCTTCGCGTTATTAATCCCCGCGATAGTAAACTTCATGGTGCCTGCGGTGATCATGAACTTCTTCCTGGTTAACCGTCAGCCAGCTGCGCTCACTGAGAACGTGTGGATGAAGCGTGGCGCTAAACGGATCATTGTGCTGTTTTTAATTACCGTAGCCATTTCGGTATTGTGCCACTCGATTCTTTACCTACCGCCCGCCATGGGCATGATGTTTGGCCTGGGCTTACTGCAGTTTTTTGGCTACTACCTACGCCGCAGCCTGCCCCGCTCTCTGGAGCGCAAGCGTGAACGCTACTCTCGCCGTGGCGATTGGCAAAAGCTGGAGCAACTGGGTAGCGTGGTGCCGTTTGATATTTTCAGCAAAATTGCCCGCTCCGAGTGGGATACGCTGCTGTTCTTCTACGGCGTGGTGATGTGTGTGGGTGGCCTTGGGTTTATGGGCTACCTGAGCCTGCTCTCCGAGACACTCTACGGCGGCTGGGACCCGGTATGGGCCAACGTGGTTTTGGGCTTGATTTCAGCGGTGGTGGATAACATTCCGGTAATGTTTGCGGTGCTCTCCATGGCGCCGGATATGTCGGAAGGTAACTGGCTGCTGATTACACTCACCGCTGGCGTGGGTGGTAGCCTGCTATCTATGGGATCGGCAGCGGGTGTTGCGCTGATGGGCCAAGCTCGTGGCATCTATACCTTTGCGGTTCATCTGCGTTGGGCTCCGGCCATTTTGTTGGGCTACGCGGCCAGTATTGGGGCTCATTTGTTGGTAAATGCGGGCATGTTCTAACCTGCACCGGTGAGTCCTTTCCTGCTTAGCACTCTATTGCTGGGCAGGCAAACAAAGCGCCCCTTATCTCAAGATAAGGGGCGCTTTGGTTAATAAGCGTGGTAAAGCCAACTCGTTACCTTAAGCGTAAAAAAAGCTTATAAATCGTGTCCGGTAATGACCTGGCAAATGTCCGCGAAGCTGCGCGCCATGGGAACCACCGTGGAGGGAAGTTGCGTATTCAGGCGGCTACCCATCACCGTTTGAATATCGGTGGCAGAGATAATGCCGCGCACGCTCAGTTCCTGATTTGGCTTACGTTCGGTAATTAACAGGTGCTGCTCGGTAAAGCTTTCCATTGATAACACGAGATCTTCAATGGTGAGCGATGCCAGCTGCTCCAGCGGCATGGCGCTGAGTTTTTCCCAGGGCGTCATGATCATCGCGGCGGTGACTTCCGAACGCTCAAGATTGCGCTGCTGCATCGCCAAATTGATGCGCCGAGTGCCAATCACCTCTTTGGCGGTGAGCACGCCAATGCAGTGAGCCTGCTTGTCCATGACAAACAGCAGACGAACACCGCCGTGACGCATTTTAAGGTGGGCGTCATCAATCGGAGTGTCTCCGGCAATAGACTGCGGCATGACCTGGGTAAAATCGGTCAGTACTGTCATTGCCGGGCTGTCCGGGGTGAGCTGCTTGGGTGCCGGAGTGGTGAGTAGCGGGGTAGCACCGAATTGAACAAGCGGCTTATGAGAATGCAGTGTTTGGTTCATCGAGGGGTACCTCCGTGGTGTGAAGAAGCAGGTCATTAACAACGTGCCCGCTCTGTACCTTCACACTTGCACGGAATTCTTATCACAATCTTAAGAGTCCGCCGGTGTTACATTTTTTCTCATTCTTTTGCATGGCGCTGAGTCAGCGCGTCCCTTGCTAATACTGCCCTGATGCGTAGGCCATTACCGGGGGCATCTTCGAGTCGTAGCAAGCCTTCATGGCGCTTTACTAGGCGCTCGACGATGGATAACCCTAGCCCTGCTCCCGCCCCTGGGCCTGCGCGCTGAAAACGTTCTACTACCCGACTGCGCTCGTGAACCGGTATGCCTGGCCCTTGGTCATCCACCATCAGCGTAATGCTCAGCACGGCAGCCTCAAGGGTAATCGTAATGGTGCTCTGCTCGGGAGAGTGTTGGATTGCGTTACCGACAAGATTTTGCACCAGGGTTTCAATCGCACCGGGTTCCTCTTCCATTGTCCAGTCGGCTTGATCATCGGCATTCAAGAACAGCTGCTGCTGGCGCTCTGCCGCCAGCGGCGAGAGCTTCGCTAGGGTTTCTTGGGTTTCCAGCAGAACATTGACATGGCGCAGCTCAGGCAGCGGCTCCTCTTCAGGGTCCAGGCGAGCCAGGGTTAGTAGTTGGGAGACCAGCCGCGTCGAGCGGGCAACGCCGCTACGCAGGTGGTGCAGCGACTCTTCACGGTCCTCAGCGTTATCAGCCGTTAAGGCATTCTGGGCGTGAAGGTCCAGCACGGCCAGCGGGGTGCGCAGTTCATGGGCAGCGTCGGCAATAAAGCGCTTCTCGCGTACGCGCAGCTGGCGTAGCCGTTCTAATAGTCGATTTAATGCCCCGGCAATGGTGCCCAGCTCTTGAGGTAGCGGGTAGAGTGGTAACGGTTTTAGGTTATGCGGGTCGCGGTTACGGATCTGCTCTGCCATACGGGATAGCGGGGCTAACCCCCAACCAATCGACCACCATAGCAGCAGCGTTAAGAAGGGTAAGCCGATTAGGTCTGGCAGCAAGGTGCGCAGCGCCACGGCACTGATTAGCTCGCCGCGCACGTCTTCGCGTTCGCTGACCACCACGCGGCTGAAGGAGTCTGGCACATCCAGCACGTACACTCGCCAGTCGTGCTCCCCAACGGTCAGCGTGGAGTAGCCAACGGGTTGCTGCGCTAGCGAAGCATCGGGGGCACTGGCGGAGTGTAGTAACAACCGGTCCTCTTCCCATAGCTGAAAGGCCAGCTTGCTTTCATAGCGGTGCCCTGCAAAGCGCTTGTCCGACTGCTCGGCGCGTAGCAGCGCATTCTCCAAGCTGGTTAGTAGAACATCGCGGTCGTCATCGGGCAGCGGTGCTTGCAGTAAACCCTCTAGCAGGCGTGCATTCTGGGCCAAGCTGGCATCGTAAAGCTCTTCGATCTCATGGGCCGCATAGCGGTAGCTGATGAAGCCAATCACTAACATGCTGGCACCAAATACTAAGAGCGTTAACCCCAGAGTGCGTTGACGAATCGATGTCATGCCTCTTCCTTAGCGGGTTTATCCATGACGTAGCCAATGCCGCGTACGGTACGAATAACATCGGAAAACAGCTTTCGTCGCAGGTGGTGAATGTGCACCTCAATGGCATTGCTCTCCACATCCTCCTCCCAGCCGTAAACTAGCCGCGTTAGGGTATCCCGGGTAAATACTCGGCCGGGGTGGCTCATAAACTCCTGCAGTAGCGTTAGCTCGCGGCGGGAGAGCGTTACCGGCGCGTCTTGATAGCGAACGTGCAGGGTGTGCGGGTCAAGGGTAATGCCCCGACAGCTAAGCAGGCTGCTGGTTTGGCCCTGGCTACGGCGTAATAGGGCACGCAGGCGGGCTTTTAGCTCGGCCACCTCGAAAGGTTTGGTGAGGTAGTCGTCAGCGCCAGCGTCGAGTCCCGCGATGCGGTTATCCACCGCATCGCGGGCGGTGAGTACCAAAATGGGTACATGACTGCCGTGTCGCCTGACTGCATTCAACACTTCCATACCATCCAGGCGCGGTAAACCTAAATCAAGAATCACCGCGTCAAACGGTTCGCCCTCGGTGAGCGCATTGAGCGCGGTAGCACCGTCACTCAGATGATCCACGGTATAGTGTTCGGGCTTTAAAGCTAGCCGAATACCCGAGGCTAAACTGGGGTCGTCCTCTACCAGCAAAATGCGCATAAGGCTCCTTGTTCTGTCTGTGCTGCGTTACTCAAGCTCAGCGAGTAGCTGACGTATTTCACCACGGCGGCCACTGTCTGCCAGTTCGCGGCCTTCCCTGGGTGGAGCCAGTAGAGCGTTTTCTAATGCTTGGCGCGCTTCGTCATCACGACCCTGCTCATGTAAATAGTCGCCCCAGAAGTAGAGACTGTCGATCCCTTCGGGATTAATCGCAAGGGCGCGCTGCAAATGCCATTCGGCTTTGTCCTCATCGCCAAAGCCAATGGGCCAGCCCGGCACCTGATAGTAGAGCGCCCCTAAGCTGGTATAGGCTGAGCCTTCCAGCGCCAGCGGGTTAAGTTCCAGGGCGGTTTCAAGCTCCTGTTTCGCCTCCTTCACCAGCGCTAGCGCGCCAAGCCCACCGTCCACCCCGGCTTCCGTAGAGCGGATAATTCCCGCCCAGATATGCAGCTCGGCGGCTTCAGGGTGGCGCTCAACCAACTGTTCTGCGTGGTCACCCAACTGGCTGAAGGCAGGGCCTTGCTGATCCTGTGGTAGGGAGTACTTAATCTCGGCCCAGCGTTGCTGTAATTCAGCCAGCGATGCCGCCACTTCCTCACTGACATCTTCGCTCGCCATGCCTTGCAGGCTGAATAGCCCTAACGCACTGGTCAGTAGCGCGCTACGCAGCATAGGAGAGGGGCGACCTTTAGCCGTACTTTTAAGAGCGCTTTTCATGGTGTTGACTCCTTGGTAGCCACAAATCGACGAATAATAGGTAATTGGCGTAACAGCGCCCGATCTACCGCACCGGGCCACAACGTATTCAGCCGAGTGAAGAAGCGTTCCGGCCGACCAATTTGCAGCTCTTCGCGCTGCCGCTCCACGGCGTTGATAATGGCTAGGGCAACAGCGCTGGGGGAGTCAACGGCGTTTCCAAGCGCGGCGTTGAGGGCTTCGGTTTGCGGCGAGTTCATGGCCGTGCGTGCGGCGCGAGGGGCGATATACATGACGCGTACCCGGGTGTCGGCAAGCTCGCGCCGTAGTGCTTCGCTAAAACCTCGCAGGGCAAACTTGGTCGCGCAGTAGGTCACCTGGCCTGGATAGCCCAACTGACCAAAGGTAGAGCCGATGGTGATAATCGTTGCCTGAGGGCAGGCCATCAGTTGAGGCAGCAGTGCCTGTGTTAGCTGCAGCGTGGCGGTTAGATTAATCGCCACCAACTGCTCGATATCGCTATCGGTGGTGGTATCGAAAAATCCCTGCTGGTTGTTGCCAGCTGCATTGATCAGCATATTGCAGCCCGCCAGATGGGCCGCACTGACCAAACGGTGGCGTTCCTCGGCACGGGTCAGGTCTGCGGCAACGGCCACCATCTGCTCCGGAAAGCGGTTAACCAGCAGAGCGAGCACCTCTGGTTTTCGCCCACTGATGACGAGGTGTGCGCCACGCTGGGCCAGTGCTTCGGCTAGGGCATAGCCAATGCCGCCGCTCGCCCCAGTGATGAGCACCCGCTGGCCTGCCCACCCGCCAGGCAGTGCCTGCTTGCTAGGCCAACGCATGGCTAAGTTCCTCCACCGCGCTGCGTCCTGCACTGCGCGCTTGAATGCCTCTGAACATCGCGCCATACAGGCGGTAAAACATATTGGCGCTATCAATCACCACGGCGAGGTCTTCATCGCCAAGTTGGTTGATCTGCTGCTCGAAAAAGGCTAAATGGCCAATATCCAGGCTGCCGTGGGAGGTGAGATAACGCACGGCACTATTGGGCAGCGAGAGGCTGGCCTGTAGCCGCTCGGCGGCCTGGGTCGCTAGTGCCGTGCTGGTGCCTTCCAGTACTTGCACCATGCCGAAAAACGCCACCGGGTTGCCGTGCTCTACGCTATCTCGAATCCAGGCCACCATCAGCCGGGTGGCGGGGTCGGGCGTGGCTGCCGCTGCGGCATCCGCGTCACCGCCTGCGGCACGGATATCATCTAGAATCCACTGTTCGTGGCCGTGCTCCTCTTCGATGTACTCCACCAGCGCGGTACGCAGCCAGTTCAGCCGGTCGGGCAGCCGCGCGCCGCAGGCCATCATGAGCGGCACGGTGAAACGCACGTGGTGATATGCCTGGCCGAGAAACGCAAGGTACTCTTCCAGGGTGACATTGCCTGCCAGAGCGCGGTTAACAATCGGCGTTGTCAGTAGCCAGGTACGTGCTTCTTGGGTGGCGTCTTGTAGCTGTTGGTAAGCGGTCATGATGTTGCTCCTTCTGTTGTGGGGGGACGCGCTCTGCAGCCAATGGCCATAGGCTGCCAGGAGTGTGTCGCGGCGCAGGCGGCCATTGGCCGTGAGCTGTTGGTTGTGGGGGGTAAAAGGGGCGGCGCGCTGCCACGCGTGCACCTGGGCGTAGTCGGGCAGCGAGCGATTCACGGCATCAATCGCCGCGTCGATTTGGGTATCGGTGATGTGGGTAGAAGCGGGCACAATCAGCGCTCTATTCGCGGGCAGGGCCTCGCCGTAGACCATGGCTTGAGCAATGGCTGGTTGCGTGCAGAGTTCACCCTCTACCCACTGTGGGTTCACATTGCGCCCATAGGCGGTAATGAATACCTCCCGTTGGCGGCCGTTGAGGCGGATCGCGTCGCCTTGCCACTGGCCGGTATCGCCGGTGGCATACCACTCGCTGCTTGGGGCTTCGCCGAGATAGCCCAGCATCAGCGCGCCGCATACGTGCAGTTGGCCGTTTTCATCCACCTGAACTTGCGCGTGTGGCAGCGGGCGGCCCACACCGCCGCTTGGCTCGCCAGGGCGGTTAAGACACACCACCGAGGTGCACTCTGATAAGCCGTAGCCTTCATACACCGGCCAGCCGCTTTGCTGGGCGTTGGCGAGCAGGGTCGGTGCCACCGTTGCCCCGCCCACCGCCACAAAGCGCAGGCTACGGGGGGCATTGGGCGCGTGATTGACGAGTGTTTGAAGCAGTTGCGGTACGACAATCAGGCTGTTGGGCTGATAGCGGTCTATCGCTTCAAGAGCGTGGGGCGCGTGAAAGCCGCTGGCGCCCTGCCAGCCAAGTGCCGCCATGCTGGGCAGCACGCTACAAGCGCCTAACCACAGTGGTAGATACAGCCCACCGATGTTTTCCAACAGCGTGGAGAGCGGCAGCAGGGCAAGGTGACGGCGTATATCGAGCGGTGCGACGACGGTGGCGAGGCTTTCGGTCACGGTGAGTAGCGCCGCATTATCCAAACACACCCCTTTGGGCGCGCCGCTAGTGCCAGAGGTAAAGGTGATGCGCGTAGTGCCTGCGTGTAGTACAGGCGGCTGTTCAACCCAACGCTGTGTGATGGCCGTATCACCGGTGGGCTGAAAGCCGTAAGTCTCGCTGCCGTGGCCAATCCAACTATCCAGCCCCGCTTGCTGAACGATGTGGCGGCGCTGCTGGTCGCTGAAAAACTCAGGAATAGGCACGGCCACGCAGGCTTCCATCATCAGCGCTAAGTCCCAGAGCGCCCATTCCAAACCGTTATCTAGCGCCAGCGCGACCCGCCGAGCGTGAGCGTTGCGCAGCCGCTGGCGGCGCTGAGCAATCTGTTCAAGTAGGTCGGTATAGGAGAGGGAACGGCTGCCGTCAGTCAGCGCAATATGCTGGGCAGCGCTGGTGGCATAGCGCTCAATACGTGCCAATAAGGCATTAGGCTGAGCGCGCATGGAGCACCTCTGTGCTAACGAGGCTGACAGGCGTAGCAGAGGCCTGCAGGGTGTGCATGGCGCTGCGTAAGTCTCCGGCCATTACCCACGGGCGATGCTCGTAATAGTGCCCCCACAGTGCCTGTTCATCGCCCAGGCGGCTGGGGTCGGCAGGAGTGATCGGCTGAGGCTCAAGCCCTAAGCGGCGCAGCCCGTTAGCAACTTCTGGCGTGGCCGTAAACAGCAGCCAGGCGATGCCTTCGTACGCTAGCTGGTGGGCTAAATGGATGAATAGCTGGCGCTGCAAGCCGGGCCGAAGGGTGGCTAAGTTGCCAATTTCAGCGATATCCTGGCGGCGAAGGGAGTGATCAAAGCGCTCGTTGAGCACCTGTTCGGCTTGGGTATCCAGGTAGCGTTCTAAAAACAGCGGCTCGCTGTCGGCCACGCGGAGCCCAACCGCGGCATAGGGTTGTTCTGCCTGCCAAAGGCCAAATAGACGCGGTAGAAAGTGATAGACCGTGGCGTTGTGTTGATGCGCGAAACGCGCCTGTATCAACTGCTGAAGCTGTATCCTGTCATGCTGGCTATAAGCTTCCTGCCAGCGCAAAGGTGTTAAGGGCAACGAACGTAGGTGAGCCATCGGGCGATCTCCATCGTGTTTCCCGACACTCTCGTTGACATTACTTAACGAAAACTTAAGCCGTTAAAAAAATCAGACCATCCATTAGGCATAGGAAGCCACGGGAGCGCGCAGTGACAGCAGAATCGCAACGGAACCACCGCATGATGCCTTGCCTCGCCAACCGGCGACGCGAGGCGCTGCTGCACTTGGCTGCAGTGCACGACCCTGCCCTGCAGCCTGCGTTGCAACATGCATTAACGGCGACCCAAGCGACGCCAAGCTTTGATTGGCAGGGTCTGTGGGTGGCGATGGATGGCGACCAAATAGTCGCGGCCGCCTGGGTGCAACCGCTGGCAAACCATACGGCGCAGCTATGGCTGCCTAAGCGGAATAACCCCGTTGCCCGGCAACTGCTGTGTGCATTGCAGGCTTGGGTGAGCGAACAGCCAATAGTGCTTTGCCATGTGGCCCTGCCCGCGCCTTGGGCAGCTTGGGAGGAAACGTTGGTTAAGAGCGGTATGCGTACATTGGCTACCCTAGAGCATCTTGTGTGGCCGTGCCAGGCAGTTCATACGCCGCATACCCTGACGCTGCGCCCTCTTGGGGAGTTAGCGTTGGCTGAACAGCAAGCATTACTTGAACGGGTGGGTGAAGACTCCCTGGATTGCCCAGCGCTTCGTGACGTACTGCCGGTAGAAGCGCTGCTGGCGGGTTTTTACGCCCAGGCCGTGTCTGCTCAGGCGCCGAATCCCACCCACTGGTATCGGCTGAAGTATCAAGATGACACTATAGGGGTACTGTTACTCGCCACCACCGCTCAGCACTGGAGCCTGCAGCTGATGGGGCTGGTGCCTGAATGGCGCGGTCAGAGGCTTGGTGGAGTCATCATTCAGCATGCCCAGGCCTTGGCAGCTCAGGCAGGGGCACAGTGCCTTGCCCTAACGGTGGATGCGCAAAACACCCCCGCACAGCGGGTTTATTCCCAAGCGGGGTTGGTACGGGAAGGGCGGGAGCAATTGCTAGCATGGTGCTAACCACGCCGATCAGCAGAGAAATACTCAGATAACGGACGTCATGGGTTGAATTGCCGCGCTTAGTAGCATTTTCTTACCCTTTATGTTCTCGGTATACTAACTCCATACGCATGTCTTGGCGTCTGGGTTGCCAAAGTAGATAGTGGTACTGCCGCATCAGGGGCAAGTGCGGCGTCTCCAAGCGCTAGGTATCAAGCATAAGCACTAATTTTGAAGCACTAAGCTTTTATTAAATAAAACTTAAGAGGTGGTGAGAGTGAAATCTAAGCTGATCATGAGCGGGCTGGCGGCCCTCGGCGTCATGGCAGGCACATCCGGTGCTTATGCCCAAGATGCAGCGCGTGACGCAATCGCTGAGCGCCTAGCGCCGGTAGGACAACTCTGCCTTCAAGGCCAAGACTGCGGCACGGCAGCAGCCCCCGCGGCTTCTAGCAGTGGCGGTGATGGTGAAGTAGATGGCGAGGGCATCTACAACAACGTCTGTATGGCGTGCCACGAAACCGGCGCGGCCGGTGCACCGGTACGCGGTGACGAAGCCGCTTGGGCCGAGCGTACCGAGCAAGGCTTTGCCACACTGCTAGACCACGCCATTAACGGTATTGGCGCGATGCCTGCCCGTGGCGGTAACCCCAACCTCTCTGACGAAGAGATGGAAGCGGCCGTTGCCTATATGGTTGAGCCCGTCATGGAAGTGCCTGAGCTAGGTGGCGGTGAAGAAGAAGCCGCAGCAGAAGCCTCTGAAGAGAGCGCGAGCGACGACATGGCAGCAGCCGACGACGCTGCAGCAGAAGAGTCAGCGAGCGAAGCCGCTGCTGCTAATGAAGAAGAAGCTGCCGGTGGCGACAGCGGTTTAGACGGTGAAGCGCTGTACGCCAGCGTTGGCTGTGCGGCGTGCCACGGTGCTGGTGTTGCCGGTGCACCGAAGCTGGGCGATGCGGAAGCCTGGGGCCCGCGTATTGAGCAGGGTACCGACGCACTCTACCAAAGCGTCTTCAACGGTAAGGGCGTAATGCCGCCGCGTGGTGGTAGCAGCGCTTCCGATGAAGAGATTATGGCCGTGGTGGATTACATGGTCTCGCAAGCACAGTAAAGGCGAGCGGCCCGCCCACATGGGCGGGTAAGCCAGGCGTTATAAACTATCCACAGGCGGGTGTTCCAAAACCCCCTGTGGATATTTTTTGTGCGATACACCGTTCACGACCTCATCCCAGCAGCGAGCGCAGCCCGGCAATCGCATCTTTACCGCGTGCCTGCTTTTTCTCCGGGTCTTCTTTATCGGCGCGGCCCTCCCACTCCAAATCATCAGCGGGCAGCTCATCCAAAAAGCGGCTGGGTTGGCAGTCCATCAGCTCGCCATAGGCCTTGCGCTGGCGGGCCAGTGTGAGCGTTAGCGTGCGCCGTGCGCGGGTAATGCCCACATAAGCCAAGCGGCGCTCCTCCTCCACGGTATCCATCTCGATGGCGTTGCGGTGGGGCAGCAAATCCTCCTCCAGGCCCATCAGATACACATGGGGGAACTCCAACCCTTTGGAGGCGTGCATGGTGAGCAACTGCACTCGGTCTGAGTCATCCTCTTCCGCCTGCTGTTCGAGAATATCCCGCAGCACCAGGCGTGAAATGGCCGCTTCCACACCGTCGGTTTCCGTCGCGGTGGAATCGGTGGCGTCTTCCGGGTCGCGGTTCAGCGACTTCTCCAACTGGTCGATCAAAATCCACACGTTGGCCATGCGGCGCTCGGCGATGGTGGGGGCGCTGGCGTTTTGGTAGAGCCACGCCTCGTAATCCATATCCCGCAGCATGTCGCGTATCGCAGCAATGGCATCGCCCTGGTCCATCCGTTTGCGCACGCCATCAATAAAGTGGGTAAAACGTGATAACCGCTCCACGGCGCGGGTAGGTAGGGTTTGCTCGAGCCCTAATTCATGGCAGGCGGCGAACAGCGATATCGAGCGCTCTGTGGCATAGTTGGCGAGCTTCTCCAGCGTGCCGGGGCCAATTTCGCGGCGGGGCACGTTGACGATGCGCAAAAAGGCGTTGTCGTCGGCGGGATTAATCAGCAGGCGCAGGTACGCCATGGCGTCTTTGATCTCGTTACGGGAGAAAAACGACGTGCCGCCGGAGAGCTTGTACGGAATTTGGTAGTGTTGCAGCTTTAACTCCAACAGCCGCGCCTGGAAGTTGCCCCGGTAGAGCACCGCAAAATCCCGCCATTCGGCTTTTTCTTTAATGCGCCGGGTGAGCATTTCGCTCGCCACCCGTTCAGCTTCAGCCTCTTCATGACGATTCACCACCACGCGAATCGGCGCACCGTCGCCCATATCCGACCATAGAGTTTTGTCGTAGACGTGGGGGTTATTGGCAATCAGCGTATTGGCGGCGCGTAGGATGGTGCCGGTAGAGCGGTAGTTCTGCTCCAGCTTGATGACTTTCAAACGGGGGAAATCCTCCCCCAGCGTAACCAAGTTTTCTGGCCGCGCGCCCCGCCACGCGTAAATCGACTGGTCGTCGTCGCCTACCACGGTAAAGGTGGCCCGTTCCGCCATCAGCAGCTTTACCAGCAGGTACTGGGAGACGTTGGTGTCCTGATACTCATCCACCAGCATGTAGTGGATTTTGCGCCGCCAGCGGGCCAGCGCCTCTGGGTCGCGCTGTAAGAGCACCACCGGCAGCAGAATCAGATCGTCGAAATCCACCGCGTTGTAGGCTTTCAGGTGGCGAACGTAGGCTTCATAGACGCGCGCGGCGAAGTGCTCGTCATCGTCGGCCGCGAACGAGAGCGCATCCCCTGGCAGCACCAGGTCGTTTTTCCAGGTCGAAATTTTGGCCTGCACGGCGTTGATCTGCTCGGCATCCACCTGGGCATCCTTGTTCATCAGGTCCCGCAGCAGCGCCTTGGCATCCTCCGGGTCGAACAGCGAAAACCCCGGCTTGTAGCCCAGAGTTTTCAGCTCGCCGCGAATGATATTGAGCCCCAAATTATGGAACGTCGAAACTGTCAGCCCGTGGCCCTCTTTGCCCTTTAGCATTTGGCCCACCCGCTCTTTCATCTCTCGGGCGGCCTTGTTGGTAAAGGTCACTGCGGCAATTTTGCGTGCGCTCATGCCACACTCTTGCACGAGGTAGGCAATCTTGGTGGTGATCACGCTGGTTTTGCCCGACCCCGCGCCCGCCAGTACCAGGCAGGGGCCATCGATGTAGCGCACCGCTTCCTGCTGGCGTGGGTTGAGCCCTTTGATACGGCTAAGAATGCTCTTTGGCGGTTGGGGCGTCATGGCGAAGGGTGACCTCTACAAGTGTTTCGGGGCAATTTCTATTACAATCAGCGGCGCTGACGAAGGCGCAGCAGGCAAATACAGCAGGTAACTCATAGGCAGGTGGTGATGTTTGAAGTAGCGCTATTCGAGCCGCGCATGGCTCCCAATACGGGCAACATTATGCGCCTAGTGGCGAACAACGGCTGCCGTCTCCATTTGATTGAGCCGCTGGGCTTTGATCTCGAAGAGAAAAAGCTGCGCCGCGCTGGTTTAGACTACCGCGACCTTGCCAACGTGACCCGCCACGCGAATTTTACGGCGTTTTACACCGCCATGCAGGGGCGCACCATCTGGGCGATTACCACCAAGGGCACCCGCGCCCACAGCGATGCCGACTTCGCACCGGGGGATGTGCTGCTGTTCGGCTCCGAAACTGCCGGGCTCTCCCCAGAAGTGCACGCTATGCTCCCGGCTGAGCATAAACTGCGCATCCCCATGCAGCCTAATAACCGTAGTTTGAATCTCTCCAACGCGGTAGCGGTGGTGAGCTATGAAGCGTGGCGCCAGCAGGATTACGCTGGCGCCCTCGAGATTTAGAGTTACCCGGCAATGCCGTATTGGTCGCGGTAAGCGCGTACCGCATCGGCGTAGGCGAGCATCTCGCCGCCTGCGTGCTCTTCAAGATAAGTGAGCACTTGCTCAAGGGTGACGATGCTAACCACCGGCATGCCGTATTGGGCCTGTACTTCTTGAATGGCGCTCTGTTCGCCCTGGCCCCGCTCCTGACGGTCGAGGGCAATGATCACCCCACCAGCACGAGCACCGCTCTGCTCAATCAGGCTCATCACTTCACGGATCGCGGTGCCTGCGGTGATCACGTCATCGATGATCAAAATATCGCCTGAAAGCGGCGCGCCCACAATGTTGCCGCCTTCGCCGTGGGTTTTGGCCTCTTTGCGATTGAAGGAGTAAGGCATATCCAGGTCGTGGTGGTCGGCCAGCGCCGCCGCGGTGACGGCGGCCAGTGGAATGCCCTTATAAGCAGGGCCAAACAGCACGTCGGCCTTCAAGCCGCTATCGACAATGGCCTGGGCGTAAAAGCGGCCCAGCTTGGCCAGCGCACGGCCCGTCTGAAATAGCCCAGCGTTAAAAAAGTAAGGGCTTACTCGCCCCGACTTCAGCGTGAACTCGCCAAACTTGAGCACGCCCTGCTCAATAGCGAAGGCAATGAAATCGCGTTGGTAGGGTTGTAGAGTGGTGGCCACGGCGGTGTTCTCTTGTCGGTAGGAGTGGTCGATAAGAATGTAAGTCAAACGCAACAATAAAACGGGGCTAAATAGCAAGATTTGGTTTGTCTATTTACCCAAACGTCTAAACGTCGGGTATCATACAGCAGCGACGCAAAAGGGACGATTTATGAAAATTGCCAGCATCAATGTCAATGGTATACGTGATGCCGTCGACCGTGGCTTCCTGGACTGGCTGGCTCAGCAGGATGCCGACGTGGTCTGCGTGCAGAACATCAAGGCGAAAAGTTTCGAACTGGGTGACCACATCCTCTATCCGGAAGGCTACGAAGGCTACTTCCTGGATGCCGAGGAGGATGGTTTCTCCGGTGTGGCACTCTATTGCCGCAAAATCCCCAAAGCCATTATGTACGGCCTGGGGTTTCCTCAGTGCGACCACGAAGGGCGCTTTCTGCAGGCGGACTATGACCGCTTCAGCATTGCCACCTTCCTGATGCCTGATGGAAGTGACCAAAAAGCCAAACAGGCATTTATGGAGCAGTACCAAGAGTACCTGACGAAGATGTCGCGCAAACGCCGCGAATACATCATCTGCGGTACTTGGCACATTGCCCACAAAACCGTCGATTTGGCCAACTGGTCGGACAACCAGCTCACTTCCGGTTTCCGCCCGGAAGAGCGTGCCTGGATGGATCAGGTGCTTGGCCCCACCGGCTTTATCGACACCTTCCGCGAAATTAATCGCGATGCAGGCGAGTACACCTGGTGGCCAAAACTTGACCAAGACGTGCCCCGTGACCGTCAAGAAGGCTGGCGGATCGACTACCAACTGGTCGGCCCCAACTTCCGTCGTCACGTGGTGGACGCGTGGATTGATTACGATGCGACCTTCTCAGAGTTCGCACCGCTGATCGTTGAGTATGATCTAGCGCTTTAAGCGTTAGCTACTTCCCGCGTCGCACCGCCAACAGGCCAGCTTACCGCTGGCCTGTTGGGTTTCAGGGCCCGCGTAACGCAGGGCTCCTTTAACCGCGAATCCCCAGCGCTTCACGCTGCTTCTCACGCAATTCATCACCGGCTTTCTCGGCCAAATCCAGCATCGCGTTCAGCTCTTTACGGTTAAACGCGCCCGCTTCCGCCGTGCCCTGTACTTCAATCAGCTCGCCGCTTTCGGTCATTACCACGTTCAGGTCGGTGTCGGCTTTGCTATCTTCGGGGTAATCCAGGTCCAGCACCGGCACGCCTTTGTAGATGCCGACTGAGATCGCGCTGACCAGCTGCTTGAAGGGGTCGCCTTTGATCTTCTTTTCTCGCTGCAGGTAGCGAAGCGCATCCACCAGCGCCACGCAGCCGCCGGTAATGGCCGCCGTGCGCGTGCCGCCATCGGCCTGGATAACATCGCAATCCACGGTAATGGTGAACTCGCCCAGCTTCTTCAAATTCACCGCTGCGCGCAGGCTGCGGCCAATCAGGCGCTGAATCTCCAGCGTGCGGCCACCCTGTTTGCCACGGGTCGCTTCGCGGCCACTGCGGGTATGAGTCGCGCGGGGCAGCATGCCGTATTCGGCAGTAATCCAGCCCTGATTTTTACCGCGCAGCCAGCGCGGCACGCCCGCTTCCACGCTCGCGTTGCACAGCACCTTGGTATCGCCAAACTCCACCAGCACGGAGCCTTCCGCATGGCGGGTGTAATCACGGGTTAAGCGAATTTCACGGAGCTGGTCGGCCTCGCGACCGCTGGGGCGAACTACATCAGGACGCATAGCACCTCACATCATGTTTAAAGTGGAAAAGCCCTCTATTGTACACGTCTGAGCGTGCGCGGATGGGCCTATCGGTTAGACTGTTCGGAATCACATTGATGGAAAGGATGCATCGACTTATGGCCGCTTCCCGCCGCGTACACAGCATGACCGCCTTCGCCCGCACCGAGCAGGCCGCCCCGTTTGGCACCCTGCAAGTTGAGATCCGCTCGGTGAACCAGCGCTACCTAGAACCACATTTTCGCCTGCACGAAAGCCTGCGTGATTTAGAACCGGCACTGCGCGAAGCACTGCGTACCCGCCTGGCCCGTGGCAAAGTAGAGTGCAGCGTGCGGTTCGAGAGCGCCGACACCGCCCAAGCACCGGCAGTGAACGCCCAGCGCCTAAAAGAGATTGCCGACGCCCTGGCCGCCATTCAGCAGCAGGTGCCCAGCGCCGTGCCGCCCACCACGCTGGCGCTGCTCAACCAGCCCGGCGTGATGGAAACCCAGCACCTCGACCAAGACGCCATCAAAGCCGCCGCCAAAGCGCTGTTTAACCAAGCGCTGGATGAACTGATCGACGCCCGCGCCCGCGAAGGCGAAAAACTGGCCGAGATGATCACCACCCGCCTAGACGCAGTGAGCGAGCAAGTGGCCACCGTACGCAGCCTGCTGCCGCAAATTCTGGAACGCCAGCGCGCCCAGCTGCTAGAGCGTTTAGAAATCGCCAAAACCGAACTCGACCCCCAACGCCTGGAAGCCGAGCTGGTACTGGTAGCCCAAAAAGCCGACGTAGACGAAGAGCTAGACCGCCTAACGGCGCACATTGAAGAAGTGCGCCACCAGCTCGCCCAAAAAGGCCCCAAAGGCCGCCGCCTGGATTTCCTAATGCAGGAGCTTAACCGCGAAGCCAATACGCTCTCGTCAAAATCGGTGGTGGCAGAGACAACCCGCTGCGCGGTGGAGCTGAAGGTGCTGATTGAGCAGATGCGAGAGCAGATTCAGAATATTGAGTAGTATCCATTCTCGTCTAGGTGATTATATAAATCATTGTTTTTTTTATATTTTTATATCAGTCGTTGTCCACGATTGTCTACCAGTATCCAGCTTAAGCCGCTGCTAAGTGGGTAGTAAAGTGGGTAGTGAAATGCCATGCTACCCACTAATTAGACCGAATTTTTAAAAATACTACCCAATTTTTACATAATTCACTGAAAGTATTTTGAAAAATGGGGAAGTGTTGAAGCGTTAATAGAGGGGGGAGGGATGGGGAGCTTTACCGCCAAGAAAATTCAATCATTGATCAGAGAAGCCAAGCCTGGGCGCTATGGTGATGGCAACGGATTGTATTTGATGATTCCGAAGGCAGGCGCTGCCTATTGGATGTGCCGCTATACCTTCGCGGGTAAGCGTCGCGGCATGACATTGGGTAAATACTCTCACCTCTCCTTAGCTGAGGCTCGTGAGCAGGTGGTTGAGACTCAGAGAGCCATTCGTAATGGTACGGACCCTCTTACAGAGCGCAGATGTGAAGAAAAAATAACCATCAGTACTACGGTGCAGGATTTGTTCGACGATTGGTATCAGGAACTAGAGAAGCGGCTCAAGCATCCCAATATCCCCAAGCGTGTATTTGAAAGGGATATTGCTCCCTCCATAGGTTCGTTATCGCTAGATAGCGTTACTCCTATGGATATACGTGCCATCGTCAGAAAGGTGACGAGCAGCGGTCGGCCAACCATTGCAAACGATGCTTTGATGTATTTAAAGCAGCTATTTAACCATGGCATCAAGCTAGGACTTTTGACCTATAACCCTGCGTCTGCTTTCAACGTCAACGATGCGGGCGGGGTTGAGAAAAGCCGTGATAGAGCACTTAGCCTTGAGGAGCTCAGGTTTGTCTTTGAGGTTTTCAGAGAGAATCGCACTAGCTTTACGCGTGACAACTATCTCGCATGCGCACTGCTTGTTGTGCTTGGAGTGCGTAAAACAGAGCTAACAGAAGCCACATGGTCAGAATTTGACTTGAACAATGCGAAATGGAATTTACCCGGAGAGCGCAGCAAGTCAGGGGTTGGGATTGCAATTCCTTTGCCACCGCAGACGGTCGAGTGGTTAGAGGAGCTTCACATTCGTGCTTGTGGTTCGCCTTACGTATTTCCTAGCCGTCGCAGCAGCAAGCAGCCCCATATGGGCAAGGATACCCTGAACCGAGCCATTGCCAAGCTATTTGGTAAAGAGCCAGGTAAGAAGCAGCAACCTGAAAATAGAATGGGTGATCTACCCGAGTTTACGGTGCATGACTTGCGGCGTACCTGCCGTAGCTTGTTGGCTGGGGCAGGTGTACCGGGCCATGTGGCTGAGCGTTGCTTGAATCACAAATTGAAAGGCGTGGAAGGGGTTTATGATCGATATGACTATTACGAGGAACGTAAAAGTGCCTTGAGTAGAGTGACAGAACTGGTTGAGCCGATTATCAACGAAACCTACGAAACACGTTAAGAAAGCTGATGAGTGGCTATCTATTGGAGGGGCTATATGTCCCTATCCTGCTTGCGCTGCGAACTGCAGAGCGTCATTAAGCTTTAATCTCGATACGGTCTGCCAGCCTGGAAACATTGCCGGTACGTTGGTCGGCACACACAAAGTAAGTATGGGTTCTCTAAAATCCTCAAAGAAGGCTAAGCGTAGTCTTCAGGCAACTCTTACTCTGCCTAGCAGTCAGCTTTCATGAGGTGGAAGACTGAAGCTCAAAGGTTATGCTGAGCTTCTTTTTGTGGCTTGATTATCAGCGATCAGGTTTTGACAGATTTCTATCGGGTAACAGTGTCGTTTCTCCGGGTTTGTCTTTATTTAGATATGGAGTTTCGGATTCATGCAATAAAATATCACAAACTTTGAGATTCAAGTCGATAAATTCATCCCAGCTAAATTTGTCTGCATAGTGCAAATCATACTGCCGGTCGACCCGACAAATGTCAGGTCTATCGGTATAAATTGTACAGCTTTTATCAGTATCTCTGTAATGCTTACAAGTGCCGTCTCCCCGGTCAAGGCTACTGGTCTCAACCGCCAAATTAACATTTTGGCAACACAGCCCGCATTGAGTACAGGGGAATTCTTTTATCCGGTGATGCATGATGCCAACCAATTTCGTGTGCTCTCAGAGTTTCCCATTTCAAAAGGTAGCTCAATGCCCCTTTTCGCCACTTCTCGCTGCAAGTGTATGCTGCGTTGAATCTCGCTATTACAAGCTACTAGGTCTTGCGAAAACGCTTCAAGTTCTTGCGGATTTAAACCGAACTCTATTTTACTTAGCTCAGTAAGATAACGGTCAAGCTCTGTGTTGATCGCCTGGAATTTAGCCACTGTCTCAGCATGCGGCATAATAGATTCTGTGTATGTCCAGATTTTTTTCGCTATGCTGCTATGGAGAATGAAATAGTTTAGCCCTAAAGTGACAATGCCCGTTACTAACGCACTGCTAAAAGCTGCCAGTTCGGCGCCCAAAGGAAAATTAAATATTGGCAATAGCTGGGTATAGACGATAGTCCCCACCGTTGTAGCGGCCCCAATGGACAGCACGGAAACTACGGCTTTACACAGATCGACAAAACCTAACTGATCAGGGTTAAAAATCAGCAGCTTGATCGCTTTGACCAACTGACCCCAGACCTCGCGGATGATTTTGATCGCCATGCGCTGCGTGGTAGCAAACATGTTGAAAAGCGTGGTTGTGAGACTGGCAAATATTCCCCCAAAAACACCATCCTTGAAGGCCGTAAGGAAATCCTGGAAACGTGTCTTGACTCGTATCCAAATACCTTTTAGCGTCTTATTGATGCTGTCGATAAAAGATGAAAAATCGAATTGCTCTTTGCTCTTTTCCAACAACTCAGGGATCTGCTCGCGTAATTCGAACCAGACCTCAGCCATGATTAACCCCAATACCTGACGTGTTCCCATCTTCAAGCCTGCTATGCCTGATGCCTTACCAGTCTGTTTCAGGAACTTACTGCTGGTGTAGTATGAGTGATTAATCTGCTGTTCATAGGGCTTTCTGGCTTCGTTGTCACGCTTCCGCATGCTGTCTGGATCGATGTCTTTAAGCTGCTGAATCTTATTTTCAGTATTTCGAAGTTCATCTTCCAGCTTGCGCGCTTCATGCTGCTGCTGCGGAGTGATGCGCGGGTGGTTTTCTAGTTTATGGCGTTTACTAGCCAAATTTTTTTTGTGGGTATTTATTGTTCCAGGAAGTTTTTCTAGATAAGCATCAATAGATGTTGCATTCTTGGATCTGTTGATTGTGCCTTGTGTAGACTGGAGGTTACTGTCCTGATTTGCTAAATTCACGCCATCAAGCTCGGCCAAGACACGCCCTGCATCATTATGAACTTCTTTGGCACTGATTACATGGTCGAGATGGCGTTCATCGGCTGCCCCCATGGTAATGTTGCGATAGGGGTCGTGAAGTTTTCCAGTCTGGTGTAATAATTTATCTTTTTTACCAGTATTTATATAGTTCTCATGTTTATGGTAGGGGTGTGAGTCATATTTTTCGCGCTGCTCGTAGCGTTGCTTTTCTGCATCAGTAGCCCAGATCCCCTGGCGAGCATTATTAATGGTATCTACGTTTCCCCCGACTTTGTCCTCGAAAAGAAGAAAGTCTAGTCCGAAGCTTGTCGCCAAACTGTTGACAATAGTTTTTTCAAGCTCTTTGGTCCAGTCAAAATCTTGCGATGAAGAATGCATAGGGAGGCTCATGTAAGATAGTTTAAATATAAGATGGGGAGCTCTCGCCCACCATCGTAATATACTAAGCGGCTGAAATGTCTCCCGCATTGGATGTTGCTTTTTCAAGCTGATGATCCAATTCGCCTTCATTAACCTGAATCCGTGAAGCCGGCGCCGACACTTTCCCTATCACCGCCAGCGAGCACTTTTTGATCATTCGCCCCGTGCAAGTTGGCTTTCGCAAGCCCG